>CAZZXJ010000147.1:0-11353 GCA_964657905.1 uncultured Stigonema sp. | reverse complement strand
CTAACTACTAACTACTAACTACCTAGATTCAGCAGTTTCTACTCGGAAGCGTTCAACAGAGGCGATCAAGTCACGGGACACACCCACTAAGTGTTGCAAGGCACCGGAGACTCGTTGTGCTTCCTGAGAGGTTTCTTGCGCCGTTAATTCCACTGATTGCATCACTTGAGCCACAGCGCGGGACGTTTCCGTCTGTTCGACTGTATCCGTGGTAATTGAGCGCACGAGAATATCAATGCGCTTTGCTACTTGAATGATATTTTCTAGTGATCGCTTGGCTTCTTCTGCCAATTTAGTACCTTGAATAACCTGTTGTGTGCCTTCCTCCATTGCGGTCATCACGGAGCCTGTTTCGCTCTGGATTTGCATGACAATTTGTTCAATTTCCTTCAACGACTTAGCTGATTTATCTGCCAATTGGCGCACTTCATCCGCGACGATCGCAAAGCCTCGTCCAGCTTCTCCAGCCCGTGCCGCCTCAATGCTAGCATTGAGTGCTAATAAATTTGTTCTGGAGGCGATCTGGGAAATCAACGCCACAATTTTAGAAATTTCTTGGGATGACTCTGCCAATCGCTTCACTTTTCGGGTTGTTTCTGCCACAGTTTCGCGAATTTCTAAAATCCCTGCCACGGTATTTTCCACAGCATCCCCACCTTTGAGGGCAATCTCACTAGCGTCACGGGCTACAGTTTCAGCTTCCCGTGCTGCTTCTGCTACCCGTTGGATTGAGTCGGTCATCACCTGTACAGATGAGAGCGTTACCGCCAACTCTTCTGCTTGTCGGAGGGCATCACTAGATAAGGCTCTGGCAAAGGTTTCTGAATTAGTTGCCCCTTTGGTAACGTCTCGTGCTGCTACTTTCACCTGTTGCACGATATCCCGCAAGTTTTGAATTGTCAGGTTAAAAGCATCAGCAACAGCTCCCAGTACGTCTGCTGTTACCTCTGCTTGCACCGTCAAATCTCCTCGAGCTGCTCCTTCCACATCGTCTAACAGGCGAATCACCTGGCGTTGCAGGTTTTCTTTAGCCTCCTCCTGTTCTTGAGCTTTGCGTGTAGCTTCATTTGTTGTCGTGAAAATTACACGAGCCATTTCGTTGAAGCCCGCGGCTAATTGTCCAAATTCATCTTCTGAATATACTGTCGCTTGGACATTGAGATTTCCTTGACGCACCGCTTCAAATTGGGCTTGCAGGTCTTTGGTTGTGCGACGAATTTGCCTTATGGTGAGGTTACCCATCAAGCCTGCGGTAGCAAAACCGGTAATTCCTGCTGCTAGTGTCATTGCCCAGCCTGTATTCCGCACTGGCTCACGTTGTTGGGGAGGAGAGAAGTTAGCTGCAAAAAAGCTGACGGCGGCTACAACTAGCGCTGAGACAATGCCTACAGTACCAGCTAGAAACAATTGCTTCTTTTCGAGGGCGGCATTTTCCAATGGTGCGAGCAAGCCTTGCTCGACGTTAACTTGAGGTTCTATCTTCGAGACATCTGTTTGGGTAAAGACTGGGACTGCTTCTTGTGAACCAGTCATACTGAATAGTTCCGCATCGCGATCGCGGTTTGGGGTGCTATGGTTCGCGTAATCGCTCGTTTTCGTATTAGCTACAGTCTCCAAGACTTTACTGCCGTTGGTTTCCCCTGTCCGAGAATGCAACTGTGAGTCACCAAAGGAAGAATCAGACGTAATGTCAAATCCGGGAATGTTTCCTAAATCGTCAAATTCATCAAAGTCGTCTAAAAACTCTATGTTGTTGTTTTGGGCAATATTTCTATTCAAAATACTGCTTGTATCTTCATGGGGAGCGAACTCCTCTGAGCCAAAGGCAGACTCAAATGCCTCCAAGTCAAAACTGTCGTCGCGATCATTGTTACTTTGATCTTTTCTATAAGTTGAGCTATGCTGCTTTTCTTGCTCGGCAAAATCGCTGTTCAAAGATGAAGAAACTTCCGCATTTGTCCTTAGGTTAGACGGTTCCTGCGGCAGGAAAGTGTCTGTTGATGCTCCTGACGATACCTCTTCCCGGAAAAGGGCGTTTTGTGCGTGCAACTTTTCTTGACTGCTGGAATTAGTCGTGACAGACGAAACGCCTGTCAGTAAAGCTTCATCTGACAAACTATTGATTTGAAAAATGAAATTATCAGCACTCTGTTCTAGTTGGTTTTCCTCACTCAGGGTTGCCTGATTTTCACCCTCCTCGCTTAATGGTATAACTTCTGTAAATGGTGAATCGTGGCTGTTATACTGATAAGATGCTGAATTTGGGTTAGTAAAATTTGCGCCACTAGCTTGTAAATTACTATTCTCTTCCGGCTCTTTAACAGTAGCTTTTGAAATATCTTCCTTAAAGAACGCAGGTAACTCTAATTCTGCTTGCTCCTCAGTACTAATATTTGAATTCAGATCGGAAATATCACCTAATTGGTTTAGAGCAAAGGGATCCTCTACAAAGTTTCCTGAGGAGGAATTTGATGTTGAATCAAATACAGTAATCTTTGTGGGTGGTATGTCAAATGGACTGCTACTGCTTGAAGGAAACTCGTCTCTCAAGTCCTTGGATTTGAGAGCAGGGCGAGTGCCATTGAAGTTGTCATTACCTTCCAATTCTAATTCTTGTCTTCCAAAAGCCACAGTGTCTGACAAGTCAGAGAAATTCCCAGGATCATTATCATCTATCTCCGCAAACTGAACACCTAGTTCCTGTTGGTATTGGCTGATGTTTTCTAGACCATTCTTAGCAAAATCACTAATTTCTGGATCTTCAGTTAACTCCAATACCTTTTGATATTCTTCTTTTGCTACGTCATACTGCTGCAAAACGTTGTAGACGTGACCCCGTAGTAAATGGGTATTGGGGTCGTCCGGCAAAGAAAGTACTGCCTGGTTAATTAATGTGGCTGCCTCTTCATAGTTCCTTTGTACGTAGGCTTTATAAGCCTGCTGATACGTCTCTAAGTAATCATCTATACTTGCTGCCATTTCCTGCCTCCCAATTTCATCCTGCCCACCGTGCACTCCGTAAAATTGCGGTTTGATCGAGCAGTCGCAGACACTGATTTTTTTTAGCGTCTATTAACCACTCTCCCCGCAAAAAAGGAGCCATAGCATCCGGCACATGAGTTGGTGCTATCAGATGCTGTACATCAAGCCAGTCCATACCGCCGATTTCCTCTACTGCCAAGCCTACTATTGTGTCTTGCTCTTCAATAGCGATCACTGAAATCTCTGCTTGATCCGTGTTTAATGCCGTTACTTCTCCCAGAAATTGACCCAAATCTACCACCCAAATAACTCTACCTCGTAAATTTAGAGTACCCAAAAGTAAAGGGGAAGCATTAGGAATAGGGGTGATTCTATCAGGACTTAGTTCGATGACTTCCCGAATACCTGTAGCTAGTAATGCAAACTCCTGACTTGAAGAAATGTAAAACCTCAAATATAACTCACCTTCAGGACTTTCTACTCGTAGTTCAGGACGGAAGTGGTCTTGTCCACTACCTCCAAAAAAGTAGTCCGGTTTGCTGACCATTTTGTGTTCATCCTTATCCTCGCAGTAGTTGTTTGACTGTTCCTACCAACTCTGTAGGTTGAAACGGTTTTGCTATGTATGCGTCTGCACCCTGCTTCATCCCCCAGTAACGATCAAATTCTTCCCCTTTGGAAGAACACATGACCACGGGGACATTTTGGGTTTTTGGATCGGACTTTAACCGACGGCAGACTTCGTAGCCGTTCATCCGGGGCATGACAATATCCAATACCACTAAATCGGGAGGTGTGGTTTGGATTGCTTCCAAAGCTTCTACTCCGTCGCTGGCATGGGTTACTGTTAAGCCACTCGCTTTCAGAAGGTCTGTAATCATCTCCCTTTGTGCAATACTGTCTTCCACAATCAGAACTATACTCATAAAATACCTATATACCTCCTGATGTAGACGTCCCTCTTTAGAACACATTCCCTGATTTTCCCGCAAGCACTTATTGTATAAATTAATTCTATTCTTTTACTAGTTTGCTTGATAATGACATTGGACTGAGGCCGACTGATTCTGTGAGCATATTTTTCAGATCATCTTTGTTCGGATTAACAAGTCTTGTGTCTGATTTTTCATCCTGCATAACAGTGTAGTTGAGAGATTTTTGTATGAGTATGAGTAACTCAGTATACCCAAACGGCTTTGTTAAATAATCAGTTGCACCCACCATTCTGGCTCTTGTTTGCTCGATAAACCCATCTTTACCAGTGAGCATGATAATCGGCACGAGCCGAAATGCGGTAGATTGTCTCAACATGGCACAAAGCTCGTATCCATCCAATTCCGGCATGGCAATGTCGCATAAAATTAAGTCAGGCTTAAGCTGGAAAACGAGACTGAGGGCCTCTAACGGATTGTTTAAAGCGATCACCTCATAGCCTTGTGGCTGCAAAATAGACTTTACAGTTTCACAGCAGGTCGTCCCGTCGTCAATACAAACTATACGCACCCTTTGGCTTCCCCTTAAACTTAACCCCCAATCTTGTTTTTGTATTCCCTGGTTAGATGTGATTGAATATACTAGTTGCACCCAACCTTGTTGCACGTATGGATATATTGCCTTGGCGACTGTCAAAATATCTCGGTTGAGATAGCGAGCTAGTTGGCGCAGGGATATTTTGCCATTTGTCCAATGCTGTAGCTTAGTCACTGTTGCTGCTGGTAGTGAGGCTTGTAGCCCGGCTATATCAGTAAGCACCAGAAATTGATCGGGAGACTGAATGTGTGGATATAGCTGCTTCCACTCTTGTACCTGCTTGATAATTATGGTTAAGGTAGGAGCAATCTGCAAGGTAGTTAATTGCGGGACAAGTGCCGCACCTAGATCGAAAACGAAGCTACCTTGGTGTAGGCTCAGCAGGTCAAAAACAGTCTCGTACACCAAACTGTGGATGATACTACGAGCTTGTGTTGGGTTGATCAGATTCTGTTCCAAGAGCACCCACAAATAGCCATACTCTGGCGCATTTAGTGATGCTAAGGAGGCTAATTGCATGTCGTCGAGTCGCACTTTAACTTTGTAACGACGCAAGTAATCGCTCAGCCTAGATAAACTGCTATCACCACTAGTGGCATAGATAATTTGACCGTTGAGAAAAAAGACAAACCAAGACCGGTGTTTCCAGTCATAGTTCGGTTGATATCTGACTATCTGTTGTACACCAAGTTTGTTGCAATTGTAAATATTGTAGGCTTCGACAAACAGTAGTCCAGTTCGCTGCCCCAACTCAATCAATTGCAGAACACTGCAAATATCAATTTCACTTAAATTTCCCTGCATTTAGCTAAAAAGTGCTCCTTACAATCCCTTTTATACTCTTTATTTATTGTGCCTCTCGGTTTTTCAATGTCATTAGCAGGGCATGGTGTATGGGTATCAATACTTCTCGCTTCAGAATAGTTGCTCCGGAGAAACCGGGTTTTTGGGCTGGTGCTTAACCGAGAAGTATTGGCATGGGTATGCTAGTTCCTCTGGTCTCAGGTGACGAGGCGACTTTCCTCCCTACCTACAAAGGGATAGGGTTTTCCCGTCGCCTGAACGTAAATCTTAAATTTTTTTTAATATATATACTTTGACCAACCTAGTGATAATACGGTAGCCATCATAACTATAATCTGGACAAAATATAAAGGTGCGATCGCTCAGTTCTATAAATGTTTACACACGACATCTCTTGCCTATAGGTAATTTTGTTTGTCTTGTTTTCCTCAACATAGGTTAAATAAGACGAGTTAAAGCAATTATTTAAGGTATAGCCAGAAACACAGGCATCAAGTACATCAAAAGGATTAACGGTGTGCTATATTTAGCAGAAGTACAAAAGCAAAAAGGCGGTTTACTAGGTGGTAATAGCAAAACCGAACTGAAACTATTGGCTTGTCAGCGGACCGACCAGAGTTGGAGTACGGTGTCGGAAGAAGTGATGAGTGCTGAGGAAGCCAGCAAATTGAATGATGGGGCACTCGTACTGGTTGAACTGAATCCGAATCGCCAAGTGCAACGGATTCAAGAAGCAGGACGACCGTTAGTTAACATTCTGCAAAATTTTTCCCGCCAGTTGGAGAAATTTAAGGTCAAGGAAGAAGAGATTGATCAGTGGAAGCAGTCGTTGACATTTCAAGCGCAAGAGTTGAATCGCCGCGAAATGGATATGGAAGCACGCTTGGAACAACTGCAACACATGGAGGATGAGTCTCAACGCCTAGAGGCGCAAAAACAGGAAGTTGAAACATCCCGCGAGGAGATTTCGCGACTCAGAGAAGAAATAGAGCGCAACCGCAACGAATTGGAAGGAGCTTGGGAGCATTTGCGGGGTGAGCAGTGCCGTCTAGATGAGTACACAGCACAGTCCCAGGTGGGAACAGTGTTAGATCAGGAGCAAAGTCAGGTATTAAATGAGTTACTTAACTGCCTCGACCGTAGCGTTGCTCCTACGGAAAATGTGCGAGAACATCTCAATCTTGCCTTTGAAATGGTGGCTCGTCAGCAAGATCTTCTTAACCCACATTGGCAACAACTGGAGCAGCAAAAAACTGCGGTTGAACAGCAACTCTTAGAAGTTGACCGCCTGTCACAAATTTTGGTTGAACGCCAAAATGAATACCAGCAATGCCAAACTTCTCTAGAGCAGCAAGCAGCAGAGTTAAAAGTGAATACCGCCACACTTAATAGTAAGCAAGAGTATGCGCGGATGCTGAAAGAGCATTGGCGATACCAAGAAAAGTTATATCAGCAAATTCACTCCCTAGCTGCAATGTCTGTTAAGGAGATTCATCACCAGAAAATTGATGTGGAAGCTTTGGAGAAAATGTCTTTAGAAGAACTCCAAGGGATGGTGCAAGACTTGCAGGATAAGTTGGAACATATCTCTAGCTTTGTCAACGATCAGGAACAAGAACTGACATACAAGCAAGAAACCATAGACGAACTGCAACAAAAGATCAACCAAGCGTCGGAGTTAGAAAGAAGCACATTAGATGCTGAACTAATAGATGAAAAAGACTGCTACCAAATGATCAACGAAAGTTTGGTGGGACAACGCCGCAGTTTACTGGAACGGCAAGAGTTTCTCAAGCAACACCAAGTAGTTCTGCTCAGGCGGCAAGGAAATACTCCTAGCAATGAACAGGATGATCAAACAAGTCATTTAAGACCAATTCTTTTGCAAATTGAACAAGTGCAAAAACAATACTCAGAGGAACTGCAAAACCTAGAAGGTGAGATTAAACAGATACGCACTCTTCTTGAGCAATTACAGGGAATGATTGACCATGAAAGCCAACAGCAGGAGATAAAGCGTCAGGAAGTGCAAACTCTGGAGCAACACTTGCTGTCACTGCGAACGGTAACTGCTGAATCCAGGGGTCGGGTTAATCTCTATCAAGAGGCACTACAACCACTTCAGGATGGGTTGGATGAGTTAAAGCAGAAGCTGCAAGGAATTGCAGAAGCGTTGGCTCAAGTGCAGGAAACTGGTAATGATCAACTCCAAGCAATTACCCAGATGCGCCAGATCCTCCTTAGCTTCATATCTTCACCAGAGTTAGTAGCATCATGATTCGAGATGAGGTTTGTAGTTGCGCAAAGAGTGTACTCAAAGCGTCTAAAAGGTGGGAGGCGGTTTTCAACCCGATGTAAAAGCTGCCCAAAAAGCTGAAGCGGAGTTTCATCGGTGAATTGAGCAGCCCAGAAGGCGATCGCATAGTATTGGTTGCGTCGTGCGATCGCCCAAGTAGAAGCTAAATTTTGTACAGTGAACTAATTAACACCGCAAGGGCATACAAGTCCACGGTCGCCCATAGTACAAGTTCATGACCCACCCTGATTCCAGAACGAGAGCCAAGTGATAGTTTCAGGATACACTTATATATTGCAATAGATAACTTTCACCCTCAGGACTGGAGAGCAAAACCTTGGGAATAGAACTACGCAGTTTCGTATTTCTCGACAGCCTGCAACCTCAACATGCAGCATATATGGGAACAGTAGCCCAAGGTTTCTTGCCATTACCAGGGGATACATCGTTGTGGATTGAAATCTCTCCTGGTATCGAAATTAATCGGATTACGGATGTAGCGCTCAAAGCTGCCTCTGTCCGTCCTGGAGTACAGGTCGTCGAACGACTGTACGGGCTATTGGAAGTCCATTCGAGTTCTCAAGGCGAAACGCGATCAGCCGGTCAAGCCATTTTGGCAGCACTAGGAGTTCAAAAAGAGCAATGTCTCAAACCGCGTGTCGTTTCTAGCCAGATTATACGCAACATTGATGCATACCAAACACAACTCATCAATCGCACGCGGCGGGGACAACTACTACTGGCAGGGCAAACGCTGTATGTATTAGAAGTTGAGCCTGCTGCTTACGCCGCACTGGCTGCCAATGAAGCGGAGAAGGCGGCGAGGATTAACATTCTTGAGGTTCAAGCGGTAGGCAGCTTTGGACGGATTTACTTAGGTGGACAAGAACAGAATATTCTTGCAGGTGCGACGGCAGCATTAACGGCGATTGAAAGTGTAGCTGGTCGGGTAAATCCCCAGAGTGGGCGTCAGGAATAGAGGAGAGCAAATGGCAAATCGAGAACATCTAGCTTTACTGAAAGCAGGTGCAGTCACATGGATTGAGTGGAGAAAGAAGAATCCCCAGATTCAACCAGACCTGAGTGGCGCAAACCTCCAGGGAATAAACTTGACTAGGGTGGATCTCAGTAATGCTTTACTCGTGGGATCAAACCTCAGGGGTGCGGATCTGAGTGGCGCTAACCTCTACAAAGCACTCCTCATTGAAGCCAACCTGAGCGCGGCTAACTTTAGTGTTGCTAACTTCAGCGGTGCTAAACTTACACAGGCAGATCTGAGTCATGCCAATCTGATTGGATCTGACTTGAGTGAGGCGAATCTCAAAGGCGCTGTGATCGCTGATGCTAACCTGATTGGGACTGACTTGAGAGGCGCTAACTTGAGAGATGCCGATTTGGGTGCAGCGAAGCTTCACCGGGCTAACCTCTGTTTTGCAAACCTCATCGAAGCTAACTTGATTGCAGCTGACCTAAGCAACGCAAACCTCTATGAGGCAGAGGTAATGGGGGCTTATCTGTACAAAACTGACTTTTACAAAGCTAATCTATACAAGGCTCACCTGAATAGTGCATATCTATCGCGGGCTAACCTAAGTGAGGCTGACTTGAGAGACGCTAACTTGGGATGGGCTAACCTTAGAGGAGCGAACTTGGCAGGGGCTAATCTTAAAGGAGCTAACCTTAGGGGAGCTAACCTCACTAGAGTCAATCTTCAGGAGACAATTATGCCTGATTCTTCAAAGCACGATTAATCTTTAAAAATCTGGAACACGCGGTTCTCCGGCAAATTAGGAGATGCTTCGCCTTGCTAGCTTCTCAATTGCTACCCAAGCTACCGTTGACGGCTGATACCAAAACTGTTTAGTGTTGCATAACAGGCAACAAGGATTGGTAGGATGAGCAAGTTTGGAGAAACAATCAGGCAGCTTCGAGAGGCTCAGAATCTGGGACTTCGGGAGACGGCTACTATGGTCGGTATCTCGCCTGCTTACCTTAGTCGCATTGAGCGGGGTAAGGAACATCCGCCAAAGCCGTTCGTTATAAAAGCATTAGCAAAAGTTTTAGCGGCTGACCCCGATGTACTATTTCGGCTTTGTCCTTCCACCGACCCAGATGTGGTGACTTTGCTGAAGGAAAGACCAAAGGTACTGGAATTGGTGCGTTTGGTGATGGTGAAGGAACTTTCTGATGAGCAACTTGGTAAAGTTGAGCATTTTATTAAGCGAGATATATTAGGAGAGCCATCCTCGGATACAATACTCGCTGTCTGTGAGTAATAAAAGCCCACCTCTCCCCGTAAGTGAGGAGGGAAATGAGGAAAATGTTATAGCAAATGAAATCAAAACAGTTGCCTATCCCTGATTTAGAAATTGATCAAGAAGATTTCACTATTTCTGATGGTTATATCCTTGACTTTATTACTGGTGAGAAAAGTCTCAAGGATACGCCAAAAGAACAGGTGCGTCAACGGATTGCACGGGCGCTGTTTCACGAGTATGGTATTTCGGTGGAAGATATGGCAGCTGACTTTCCGGTTTCTATCGATGGGAAGCGGAAAAAGCTGGATATTGCCATTTTTCGCCACGACCAGGAGCATACGGTTCAACATTTAAGTCGGGTTGTGGTTTGTCGCCAAGAACCGAAGGTGGGCAGAAATGCCGTTAGAATTCGAGATTACGAACAAGCGGCAAAGGATTTAGAAGAACTAGAAACCATCATGGAGCATATTGATTCCTGTAAGTATGGTTTGTGGACGAATGGTTTAGAGTTCTTTTACTTAGAGAAGCAAAAAACGCGGTTTGAAGACAGATTTGAGCCGATAGGAGATTGGCCTCCTGCTGATGAATCATTAGAGACTCAGCAAGTGGTTTCTACTGGACGTACCCGCAAGGCTGACCCAGAAATGCTGCGTGTAGCTTTCCGGCGCTGCCATAATTTCATTCATGGTAATGAGGGAATGCCCAAGGATGCTGCATTTTGGCAGTTTTTATACCTAATTTTCTGCAAAATGCATGATGAGCAGAAATCGCCTCGCGGTCAACGGCGATTTTGGGCGGGACCGAAGGAGCAGTTTGATACTGAGGGACGGAAGGAAATCCGCAAGCGGCTTATACCTCTGTTTGAAGATGTGAAAAAGAATTACAGCAATCTTTTCCGGGGAAATGAGGAAATTACTCTTTCTGACCGCGCCCTGGCTTTTATGGTTTCTGAGTTGGCAAAGTATGATTTTACACGCACAGATGTGGATGCCAAGGGGGGAGCTTATCAAGAGATTGTTGGTGCGAATTTGCGCGGCGATCGCGGACAATACTTTACACCACGAGGTATCATCAAGCTGGCGGTGGAAATGCTTGACCCGAAGGAAAATGAGCGGATTTTAGACCCAGCCTGTGGAACCGGGGGATTTTTGGTGGCGGTGCTGGCGCATATGGTGAAGAAGTTTCGAGAAGAAGCGAATGTGCCAGTGGGATTTGAGACTACGGAGGAGTTTCTGTCTGTCAATGAACGCCTGCGCCAATTTGCAGAAAAGCAAGTCTTTGGTGCGGATTTTGATCCGTTTTTGATTAAAGCTTGCCAGATGAATATGGTGATGGCGGGTGATGGTAGGGGTCATCTTTATCACATCAACTCTGTGGAGTTTCCCAACGGACATTTGGATGGTTTAGAACCTGCCAAAAAGGAAATTCCTTTAGAATCAATTAATGTGTTGTTGACGAATCCGCCGTTTGGTTCTGATATTCC
>CAZZXJ010000146.1:0-11353 GCA_964657905.1 uncultured Stigonema sp. | reverse complement strand
CCTCTAGGTATTCGTTAATAATCGCCGATTCCCAAACCCGCTGTTCACCATGTTTGATCACAGGAACTTTACTGTAGGGAGAGATATCTGTAAATCCGGCTAGCGCTTCGTGATACCTGCTGGTACGAATCAGGGCATCAAGATAAACTTGCTCAAATAAATCCCTTTGAGCATGGCTACCGCCTGTTTCCTGTAACCTTGGTAGCACCGATTCTAATTCAGTTATAACTGTCTGCAAGTCACCCTGAGCATAAGCAATCATCCCACGGGCACTTGGTAAAACCACTTCTAACCAAATTGCTTGGATATAGGGCAGTGCCTTCTGACTGTATACTTGCATACTTTCTAACATCTCTGCCGCCCAATCATCTTTACCACCGCGTACTAATGCATAGAGATAATGCAAATCCATAAAACCAAGAATGTGTTCGTGTAGTCTTGGCTGGAGGTAAGCGGCAACTTCTGAAAAGCGCGAACCTACATCCACACCTCTCAATTCCAAACGTAGCAGCAACGAGATAGCGTTAATCTGTTCGCGTCCGTTGTCTTTCCTGGCACGTCCCCAAATCTTAGTGTCATAAATTTCCAATACCTTGGCAATATGCTCAGCATCAAGGTGGTAAAGAGCGGTGTGCCACCAAAGATGGCTGTAAAAAGCTGGGTTGCTATTTTCCCAAGTGTCGCACACACTCTCCATCCAGGCAATCCCTTCTTCTAAGCGCCCTTGGGTTTCTAAAACATGAGCTACGGCATGGTGCGCCCAACGGTTGTCGCGTTTCATTTCGGTTGCCCGTCGCCCAGCCGACTCTGCTTCCGGTAAGCGCGAAGATTCTTCTAAGCCAAAAGCAAGCATTCCGTACATATACGGGCTATCGCGGTTGGCTGGTAAAACTTTTTCTGCAATCCGCAGCATTCCTTGACTGTCACCAGAATTTCTGTAATGGTATTGGCAGATATGCAGCGAGACTAAATCGCGCTCAAAGGATTCGGCGATCGCTTCGTGATAGGCGATCGCACTCCTAATATCACGCTTAATCCAAGCCTCAATGGCAGCTATATAAAGTTGTTCACGTTCGTTGGCGCGGGTAACATGTGCTTTGGCACTGTTGAGAAAGTCTGTTGCTTGGGCGATCACATCACCGGTGCCTGAAAACATGTAAAAAGCTGCTGCATGAGCATTGGCGATCGCACAGGCTGGATCTGCCTCAACTGCCTTCAGGATAAATTGGGAGTCGTTTCCAACACTAAGTAATTGCTCGAAAAAGCCATTGATGGCATTCACCGCTTCTAATGAATCAGTGGTGACTTCTAGTTCTTGAGAATCTGTTAACATCGTTCTTTCCAAACGATTGCACGGCTACAACTACTGATTTCTGGATGCCAAACTTTAAAATACTAAAAATTTATCGAATTATCGTAGTTTGTCTGAGGGTATAATCGCACAGACAGCAGGAAAAAGCAAGCGATAGTACATAAGTCTACATACAATTCCTGACGAACCAAATTCAAACTGTCTGAAGTTGCTTTTGAAACAGTTCGTTAACTTTCAGCCAAGCATCAGCAGCAGCTTCTGGATTGTAACTACCGCGATGGTTGCAGAAAAAACCATGTTCAGCAGGATAGCGAAAGACTTTGTGAGGAATCTGGTATTTCTCTAACTCTGCTTCAACTTGCTGTGTTTGTTCTTGGGGAATTCCTGCGTCTTGAGTGCCAAAGAAGGCGTAAAGAGTACCCTTAATATCTGGGGTCTGAGTAATGGTAGGCGCACCACCACCAGGGGTAGAGTTGGTGATCCCGCCACCGTAGAAGGAAGCTGTCGCTTTAATTTCTCTTAGCGTTGCAGCTAAATAGACAACATGTCCGCCAAAGCAGAAACCAATAGAACCGATCGCATCACTATTCACATTTGGCAGAGTTTTGAGATAGGCGATCGTTGCTTGAATATCACTCAATAACTCATCTGCTTTGGTCTGTTCTTTATATTTTCTGCCAATCTGGATATCTTCTGGGTTGTATCCACCCTCAAAACCAGGAGCAATCCGTTGAAAAATTGCAGGTGCGATCGCCACATACCCCTCTTGGGCTAACCTCTCCGTTACTTCCCGGATGTGAATGTTCACCCCAAAAATTTCCTGAACCACTATGATTGCTGGGAAAAGTCCCTCACCGTTAGGTTCCGCCAAGTAAGCATCTAAGAGCAAATCGCCATTAGAAATCTTGACACGATCTGTGCGAATTGCTGTATCTGTTGCTGTGTTTGTCATCTTTGTCGTGGGTTGAGATTTTTCACGCTCCCTCCTATACTACAGTAAGTTTATCAATTTACAGAGTTTTTAGTTAAGTAGACTTCCAGTTTAAAGGTAGCCACTTAAAGGACTTCCAGAAAATAAGATATCCCACCCATAAGCCGATCAATCGTATCATTCGTAAGTAAGGGCGCGGTTTCCGCGCCCCTACAATTTGGGGCAATTTATTTCTTGGTGTTCCCTAGTATACAGTACCTCTTTTGTACACAAATAGTAAGAGTGCTAAATTTATGAATATCTAAAATTAAGCTAATCTAAAACTTGCTGGCAACTTGTGGACTTGTTATATAAAGTCCGGCTAATTACTGATTGTATAAACCCTTACCGCTTCATCAGGCAATACGGTTCAGTTAGAAGCGTCACTGCCTGAATATCCCCCAACCCACGCCCTTCGGGTTGAGCCGTCGCCTACGGAGGGAAAGCCGTCATTCGCGCTGGCTCCCCTTAAAAAGGGCAGGGCTGTTTCATTCCTTATAGAAAAAACCTGTAAGGAATGATTTTTTCGTTTGAATTTGAGGCAGTCGTAGGGGCGGGGTCTCCCCGCCCTGACAATATCGTTGGTAAACTTATTTAGGACTTACGCACTATACAAATTGAGATCATGTGTATAAAGGAATTCGGTCGTTTCATCTCGTGGAATTAACCACATGCTAAGGGCGCGGTTTCCGCGCCCCTACGGTTATATTGTGGTCTACCTAAATGAATATCACGTCCCGCAGCCCAACCGTTACCACTGCATACTTGACTATTTCTGTCAATGCGATCGTCCTAAAAGCTTCATCAGAAACATCCTGAAAACAGGGCTGTAGACATTTTTAACAAGGAAAAAACTGATGGGAAAAAGTCATAAAGAAATTGTCGGAGATGAAAAAGGTATTTGATCCCATATATTTAGAAATGGGTTTAATTTCACCAGTTAAATAAAAACTAAATTTGTACTTAAAAACTGGAGGATGTACACATGTGGTTGGATGCGATCGCTCATATTCAAGTGACATATTCCCCGGAAGTAGAAGATGCAATGCTATTTTTCTACAGCAAAGTTTTGGGACTTACTGAAATAGATAAACCTGAGGTAATTAAGGCTAATGGGGGTGCTTGGTATGTTCTGGGTGAAATTCAGGTTCACCTTAGTATAGAGAAAAACCCTAGTAACGCAACTTCTAGACGACACATTTGCTACTTAGTACGTGATTTAGAAGCGTTCAAGCAACACTTACAAGAACATGGAGTGGAAATACTTGGCGATCGCCAACCAGTACCAGGGATAAATCGCTTCTTTCTACGCGATCCTGCCGGAAATCGTATAGAAATAGCATCATCAGAGGTTTTCTGAATTCACACCAGTTGAGCCTCTTTACTTGCTCTCAAAAAAGTAGTATCAATTGCATTCATACTTCTTCTCAACGGTTTCGGTTCTCAACAAAATTAGAAGAATCCTCGTTGCGGCAATGGTGTACCGTTAATCTCGTAGTCGCCGATCGCACGAGTCTTAAAGTGATTTGGGTTGTGTGAGGACAAGGTGCGGGCGTGACGATAGGAAACTTCTTTTCGCCAACGTTGCTTGAGATATCGACTCGTTTCTGCGCGAACGCCTAAATTGTAGTAAGTAATTTCATACCCTTTTTGATGAACATTGGCACATACCCTGCCTGTCCAACCCAGGAACTCTGGATCACCCGTGCCATTGACGAAAGATTCACCCACGAAACAGATTCTGATTTCTTTTGGTTCTGATTTCAGCCCTGACATTATAGCAATAATTCATGAAAGATGGGAAAAATCGTATTGGCGTGTTTGAGAGCAACACAAGTACGGCTGGTGAAGCTTTTATAACCAAGCGCGATCGTATTGCACAGGCCAAACTTTATCTTGTCCTAACTTTTTAGCAGCGTAAGATGCCCAGTAAGGATTGCGTAGCAACTCTCGCCCTAGCAATACAATATCAGCTTGACCAGTGCGGATAATATGGTCGGCTTGTTCTGGAGTTGTAATCAAGCCTACAGCCCCGGTGAGAATATTTGCCTCACTACGAATTCTCGAAGCAAACTGAGTTTGATAACCAGCACCGTAGGGAATTTTTACATTTGGTAAAGTGCCGCCACTTGAGCAATCAATCAAATCCACACCTAATGATTTGAGTTTATCTGCAAGCGCGATACTTTGTTCGATGTCCCAACCATTTTCTGCCCAATCAGTTGTTGATATTCGCACCCACAAGGGATAACCTTCTGGTAAAACTGCTCGTATTGATTGAGCGACTTCTCTGAGCAGGCGAGTACGGTTTTCAAAACTACCTCCATACTCGTCGTCGCGTTGGTTACTCAAAGGCGAGAGAAATTGGTGCAAGAGGTAGCCGTGAGCTGCATGAATTTCAATCACCTTGAACCCTGCTTCAACAGAACGTTTAGCTGCTTGCACGAAAGCAGTAATAATTTCTTGAATTCCACCAATATCTAAGGCTTCAGGAATGGGGTGATGTTCGCTAAAAGAAATAGCACTACTAGAAACTACAGGATGCCAACCACCTTTCGATTCATCCAAGATTTTTCCCCCTTCCCAAGGTGGTGCAGTACTAGCTTTTCTCCCAGCATGAGCGAGTTGAATGCCTGCGATCGCTCCCAAATTGTGAATCACTTTCACAATTTTGGCAAGCTCTTCAATATGTCCGTCTGACCAAATCCCTAAATCTTGCGGACTGATACGTCCTCGTGATTCCACCGCCGCCGCTTCTGTCAAGACTATACCTGCACCGCCAACCGCACGACTAGCCAGATGAACCAAATGCCAATCATTAGCATATCCATCTATACTGGAATATTGACACATCGGTGAGACAGCAATGCGATTGCGACTCGTGACTGCACCAATAGTAAGTGGTTCAAATATATGTGTCATTTGATAGGTAAACCTTTAATTATAAAGATATTAGGACTTACGCATTGACAGAAATCATCAGGTACGAGTAGGTATTTCTAGCGCCTCAACGTTTGGTTTTTTAAATCAAGAGCGCGATCGCCATGCCCCTACAAGTCTGAAACGAACATTATCCGTTGATCGTTTTCACTTGCTCTAGCGCGGTAGTATTGAATTTGTTGAATAATGTTATCTGTTTGTGGAGCGAAAGTTTTTTGTAATGGCATGGCAAATTTTGGCAGCAGATAGCTTGCTTATTGAGGTTTTTCGTGATATTATCCTCAATTATATATAAGTTACAGTTACTCTATCAGGTTAGCGTATATTTTTGTAGTGAACACAGTCTTCGCGCTTAGGGCAGGGCAAAATACGTGCTGAAATAGGAGACAGATAATGGCAATAGATTTACAGTTAGCGGGTAAAACAGCGATTGTGACAGGTGGGAGTGCAGGAATTGGATTACTCTTAAGGAACACATTTTGGAACCCTTATCCCGCTGGACTTTCAGGAAATCTAGAAAATGTGTTCCTTTCATATGTTGCTAGTGGCGATCGCCGCTAGTGAGATGCTCAGATCTTGCACCTTCTCAATAAGGGTAAGGTGGGCAGTGCCCACTACAAAATCACAAGCTTTTTGGGGTTTGATTTTTGCAACAAGACGGTGGTGCAAGATGTGAGATTAACTACTGCCAAAGCTTTATATAGCGAGGGTGTGAGTGTGGCGATGTCTGACGACAAGCCCTTCGGGTGACGCGCGAGTACGCGCTACCGCTTCGCTATCGCAGTCGCCTACGGAGGGAAACCCTCCTGCAGCGCTGCCTCACCGCTCCGCGTCTACGCAGCTCGTAACCCAGAACGGCTTGATCTTGCAGTAAGTATCATCTAGGAGCTACCGTACCAACGAGGAGGATCGTAACATGAAAATCTCGCAAGTTGTGGACAAAGGGTTTTCGCTCTTCCCGATAATTGATATCAGCGCGTTGGTGAAAGGAAAAGGCGATTCTCCTACGGAACTCCGCGATCGCCTGACA
This sequence comes from uncultured Stigonema sp., assembly GCA_964657905.1. Classification (GTDB taxonomy): domain Bacteria; phylum Cyanobacteriota; class Cyanobacteriia; order Cyanobacteriales; family Nostocaceae; genus Stigonema. The sequence continues at coordinate 5,101 of CAZZXJ010000146.1, read as the reverse complement.
GTCGCATGGAAAATCGGGCAGGCGTGTCAAGAGTGTGGGTTTTTCTATATTATTGGCCATGACGTGGATGACGGGTTGCAGCAAAGGCTAGAACAACTCAGCCGACAGTTTTTCGGGCAGCCTCTGGAAACTAAACTTGAAATTCGCATGGCTCTGGGTGGTAAAGCATGGCGGGGGTACTTTCCGGTTGGAGGCGAACTGACATCTGGCAAACCCGACATGAAAGAGGGAATTTATTTTGGTGCTGAACTGGGAGAGGAGCATCCGCTTGTGCAAGCCGACACGCCCATGCATGGTTCCAACCTCTTCCCCTCCAACATACCACTATTCCGTGAGACAGTACTGGAATATATGGAGGTAATGACAAAACTTGGACACACGCTGATGGCTGGTATTGCCCTCAGCCTTGGGCTGGAAGAGTCATACTTTGCTGACCGTTACACATCTGACCCACTGACGTTATTTCGTATCTTTAACTACCCTCCTGGTTTGTCACCACCAGATGGTGAAAATAGGTGGGGCGTGGGAGAACATACTGACTACGGTGTTTTGACCATTCTCAAACAGGACGACTCTGGTGGATTGCAGGTGAAGTCTAAGTCACGCTGGGTCGCTGCGCCTCCTGTTCCCGGTTCGTTTGTGTGCAATATTGGGGATATGCTGGATCGGATGACGGGAGGTTTGTATCGTTCTACACCGCACCGAGTTCAGAACCAGTCGGGCCGAGATCGGCTTTCATTCCCCTTCTTCTTCGATCCCAACTTCAACGTGGAAGTGAAGCCCATTGAACTGCGCCTCTGCGTGCATGACGATCTTGAAGAACGTTGGGATCGGGCTAGCGTTCACAAATTTCACGGGACGTATGGTGATTATGTATTGAGCAAGGTGTCTAAAGTTTTTCCTCAGTTGCGTCGTGCAGTTTTATAGTGACTTCATCTTTTATCTTGTCAAGGTGACTGAATATTCTAAATCCCAAGTGTTGCAGGGTTTTGACTGCAACTATGCGGTCATTTACGTCAAGTGAAATTAAGTCAGGCAAGTGTATTTTCGGTGTCTATATGTAAGGTGAAATACAAATAACAACTATCTTTGCTTTGACGATCGCGATCGCCACAACGGCTACCTATCAACACCACTTCTGGCTCTTCTGAAATTTCCCCTTGCCAGACATAAGCACAGGTGATGGGAAACCAGTTGACACAAACAGCTAGTTTTTGTTCTAATAAAGCACGACCAATCTGACGTGCTTCGTCTGTATTATTCAAGGTAATGTAGTAAAGTTTCATAATGCGATATAGCAATCCTAAATAAGTTGGGAATTGCGAGTAGATGCTGGTTCTGAATCATGAACACTCACGGTTGCTGATTCTCCTAAATGCTATTTTTGGCTGATTGTTGGTGGAGTGATTGCTGCATACTGTTCTGGTGTTAGCATGGCTTCCTGAACATTCAGAGGTTTGGGTAGCAAACCATTTCTGTAAAAGTAATCTGCAACTCGCTGTTGCTCCTTAATTAAACCTGGAGAAATGGCTCTCAATCCATAGCTGCGACGGCTAATTACCAAATCCATCACATCAGCAGATAGTTTTTGGTATGGTAGAATTAGATTTGCAGTCTCTTTGGGATGTGCCTCAGCCCAGCGCTGGATTTTATCAATCTCCTCAATGACAATTTGTAGCAATTCCGGATTATCTATTGCAAACTGCTTGGCGCCGATATAGTATCCACCAGGGGAATTAAGTCCTTGGGCAGTCTTGATTACCCGCACTTTACCTGCTTTTTGGGCTATAGCTAGATGGGGATCGCCAGTTACCCAAACGGGAATTTTCCCTTGCAGAAATGCAGCAGTAGCTTCTACGTTAGGTATGCTTGCGACTTTAATATCACTATATTTCACACCTGCATCTTCCAAAGCTCTGAGGAGAAAATAGTGACCGGCAGAGGCTTTTTGGAAGACGACTTTTTGCCCTTTGATATCTTTGACGCTCTTAATAGAAGAATTTTCAGGCACAGTGATCGCACTTCCTTTACCTGTGTTTTCAGTGCGTCGCGAACCAACAACATAAACGATCTGAGCGCCAGCAGCTTGAGCAAAGATAGGAGGCGTTTCCCCTACAGAACCCAAATCTATCTTGCCGACATTCATGGCTTCCATCAGCTGCGGTCCCTGGACAAATTGCGCCCATGTTACCTTAATCCCTAAGGGTTCCAGCCGCTTTTCTAATACTTTTGTTACCCTGACTAAATCGCCTGCTTGTTGATACCCCATGCGGAGTACTTTGGTCTTGATTTTAGATGTTTTAGGATCTAATACGTTGCTAGCAGATGATTGTGTTTCTGTTTTCGGGCTTTCTCCTGTACAACTGACTAACGTCAACGAGGTTCCTAAGGTTAATAATCCTGGTACAAAGAGCAGCGTCAAGCAATGAAAGATTTTGAAATACTGAGTTTTGAACATACCAAGAAATTATTTCACAACAAATCCATATTTTTTAAATACAACCTTAGCTTCCTTACCAGATAAAAACTTGACAAACGCCTTGGCAGATTCGACATTTTTACTACTTTTTAATACTGCTACAGGGTATATAATCTGTGTGTAATATTTCCCGTCAATAGAAACAGCAACTTTTACCTTGTCAGAGTTTTTAGCATCAGTAAAGTAACTTACACCCGCATCAGCGGTGCCATTTTCTACTGACTCCAAGACTTGACTTACATTTTTCACATAGACAAGTTTAGGTTTGACCTTCTGAGTAATCCGCAATGTCTTAAAAACTTGCTCTGCGTATCGTCCAGAGGGGACACTTTCAGGTTCTCCAATTGCGATTTTCTTGACATCGGGCTCTGCCAAGCTATAAAAGCTATTGATTTGAACAGAATTATTCTTGGGTATTATCAAAACCAGACGGTTGTTTGCCAGGATGCCACGAGTCTTTGGAACAAGTAGCCCTTTTTCTTCTAAGGCATCTAGTTGCTTTTTGCCAGCAGAAATAAAAATATCAGATGGCGCACCCTGCTCAATCTGTTTTTGCAATGCACTCGCTGGTCCAAAGTTATAATTAATGTTGATATTTGGCTGAGTTTTTTGATAGTTAAGCTTAATTTCATCCAGTGGCTCTTTCAAAGAAGCTGCGGCAGATATAACTAAATCATTATTTGATTGTGCTACTACAGCAGAGGGAGCAACCAGCCGAAAGTTTACTGCGAAAAGCCCGCTAGCAAGAGCTGTAGAAATCAAACCAAAAATTTGTCTTTTTTTCATAAAAAAACTGCCTGACATAATTTGCAAGATACTGTTTATGTGGTTAATAGCTAATAGCTCATCGTAGTCAGGCAATTAGCAATTAGCCTGAGGATGCCCATAGGCTTCTCTAGAGGATGAGCAAATCTCAGGTCAACATGCCTCAAAGTGTCTGAATAATATCTATCGGCTGTAGTTGCCTCAGATTAACTACTGTTTATTGATTGACTTATCGTTGATTATTTTAGTAGTATTACATAAGCAAGTGCGACAATACAAGTCCTTAGCAAACAAAGTTTATGTAATTAGAAATTTTTTATTAACTAATTGTTAGTTAATCTAAAGTTTTCCTAAATATAGGACTTACTTACATCTTGCACCTGGGTAAAAAACCGGGTTTCTTGAGAATGACTAATGGTCAAACCCTTGATATCTGGTTGAGAAAACCGGTTTTTTTAGTCTTGTTGAGAATAGTGCAAGATATCAGCTTACGCACTATACGCTCTTGAGCATCATGAGCATAACGGAATTCGGTCATTTCATCTCGTAGAATTGACTACATCGTAAGGGCGCGGTTTCCACGCTCCTACGGTCAAATTGTGGTCTACCCAAATTAAAGAAAGCGCTCCGCAGCCCTACCGAAACCACAGCATACTTGACTATTTTTCTCAATACCATGTGTATCAATTTACCGTATCAACGTGAATCGCCTTACCCTGCCGCAAGTGTGCCAAGTGTTGCAAGATGATGCAGAAAATGCCTGCTTAATTCCGCAACAAGAGCAGAAGGTTCTGTGCAACCTAAAATTTAAGCGCCCAGACTCCAAAAGCCTGAGCGCTTGAAGTTTTGTGTGAGCGATCGCCTGTGTCAAGTGTGGTGTGAGTTGTCATACCGCTTTTTACATACATCGAGGCGCAATGCCTAATTGCTCTAAATACCTCAGACACAAGAAAATCTGTCTACGCCTGCCCCAGATTTCTAAATCAAACCAACCGTCATCTTGAGCATCGGCACCTAAGATGGCACTGATAATGTTAATGGTTAATCCACACCGGGAAACTAGCCCTGCAATCACAGGTTGGGCGCGATAGTTTTTGGGGATGCGGACTTGAACCTTAGTCTGAGCTGTTTGTCCTTCTTCTACAGTCAAATCATTTTCTGGTTCATCTTCTGTAATTGTGTGCATCTGCTCTATTGGTACATCGACGATCTCACTATCACTGATGACGCCTCCCGTCTGAGACTTTTTTATCCTTGCTTCCAAGACGCTTTTGAGAGTAAGTTGGAAAATCTCTATATTCAGTTCTTGGAGATAGGCAAGACTTGCTTCTACCTGTTGAGGACTCCCAAGAAGTTCCAAATCACACCAACCGTCATTCCGGTATGATGTTCCCAACATAGCCGCAACAATGTTGATGGTTACACCGTGGCAGGAGATTAATCTCGAAATAATCGGTTGTCTGCGATAGGTCTTGGGAATGCGAGTACGGATGTAAACCGCCGAAGGATTGACATTTGTAGATAGAGGCATAAGCTTTACGAATGATATCTAATGGGACCCTGGTTGCTGAAGCCACACTAAATATACTAAATTACGATAAATTTACAGTATTTTAAATTGACTTCTAGAGTATCACTGTTGTTTTGGAAAAGCAACTTTTTGATTTATCTCCAAGGATCGTAAGCAACTGGCGAGACGCCCACCCCATAAAAGGCATACAAAGTTGACATGCTTCCGTAAAAAGTTCAGAAGTAGGTGCGCTATTACTGACAGCAATTAGGTTAATTAGACCACGATCTAACCCAATACGGTTCAGTTAAGATAATTTCCCTACCGACAACTTATGTAGAGACGCG
>CAZZXJ010000145.1:10196-11512 GCA_964657905.1 uncultured Stigonema sp. | reverse complement strand
TACGAATTACAAATTATTCGGTCAAGTCGGATGATTGGGTCTATTTAAAAAGCTGTCTAAAATTTGTGACTTTTGATCTGCAATGAGCAGATTTTCATCAGCCAATGTCCCAGATGGTTCTTGATCAATTACGTCGCGGTTACAGAAAATCTGTGAAGTACTATCTGAGTTTTCAGTTGAAGATTGTTGTTTGGCATAGAGGTCACTGGGTGTTTTAACTTCACTACCCATTCGAGGTATAAGCTGCATCAATAACTCCACGGCTACGGTCGGCAGGATAGAGGTGGTGAAATTGACGAAAAAAGAAAAAGTTATACTGCCGAGTCGGATGCGATCGCCATCTTTGAGCTTTGTGGGCTGATACACGGCTTCGCCATTCACGTAGGAGCCATTGGTGCTATTAAAGTCTATTAAATAGAAGCCTTGATTGTCAATATATTGAATCGCGCCATGGCGACGAGATACATATCGTTCAGAAACATGGATACCATTTGTGCGATCGCGACCTATGGTCCAGATTTGCTGGGGCTGTTGTAGACTTAGTGTCTTGCCTTCGCACAAATTAGTCATTACATAAATAACAGAACCATCTACTACACCCTGTACGTAACAGAGCTTCACTCCCTTAAACGATGGCTGATATGAATTTTCTAGCTGAAGAATTTCATCTAGAAGGCTGCTATGGTGTTCATACAACTTGAGGAATACCTGATATAGACTTAATCGCCGTTCTAATTCTGTTCCTCCAAACTCCATAATAGATGAGCCTTTGAATGCCAACAAATTTGACTTGCTGATGTCGGTCATGAATATTTTAGTCTTAGCCTACAATCAGGGACAATGACCTCTTCACTGTCTGCTACAACCTTGAGAATTGAGCTACAAACAGTGTTTAGCTTTCCAACTTTCAGATTAAAGTTTCTGCGTGGTTTAAGGTAACCGCATTACCACTTAATATCATGAAAAGATTTTATAAAAATTTTATAATTTGATTTACAAATATACTTTTATTACTTGCATAACTATTTCTAGCGTAGATACTCCGCTTGTGCAATATACACGAGTACGACAGACCTTAAATCTAAAATCACAGCAAGCCTCGTTTACCATTGGGGCGAACGGTCATCCAATTGGTTTTAGCTAATGCTAGCTGCTCCTCAGCAATTTTGACACCAGTAAGATTAGCCCCACACAGATTAGCGCCTCGGAGATTAGCTTTGTTGAGATCAGCATAGCTAAGGTCAGCGCCTCGTAGGTCTGCCCCTTCTAGATCGGTATTGTTGAGATAAGCCTTGCTTAAATTGGCATCCTTGAGA
>CAZZXJ010000145.1:2092-10186 GCA_964657905.1 uncultured Stigonema sp. | reverse complement strand
TAGCTCGTCCAAAATCGCTATTGTGGAGGTTAGCTCCTTGAAGGTTGGTTTTGTGCAACTGCGAGGAATGGAAATTCGTCCCTGATAAGTCAGCCCCCTGTAGGTTAAGCAGACTCAAATTGTGTAAAGTAAAATCTCGTCTCCCCTTGAAATAAGCTGTAAGTAAACCCTGAGTATCTAACTGACGCGAAACTTGAGACTTTTGAACTTGTGAAGAGCTATTGTTGCTGCTAGCCAAAGTTGTTGGTTTTGCCGCCAGAACTCGTTGTCGTGTTCCAAGAGCATCTTTACAAGCGCCTTCTAATGCCTTGGCTCGTCTTGCCCGAATTGCTGCTGCTACCTGCGCCACTCCTGGATTAGAGACATTAGCAGAAGAGTTGCTGTAAAAAATATCAGATTCTTCTCGGCGATGATGCGAGCGATCTTTGCTATCAGTAGATGATTTTGCCAGTAAGCCCTGCGCCAAACTTGCCAGGTATGGCTCCATTTCCAGCGCTTTCAGTACTTCCTCAGATGTCTGGTATCGATTGCGGACTGAAACTTCCAGCATTTTCCGCAGCACTTTGCTCAAGTGATCGCTTACTTGTACTTTTTTCTCCCACATCATTTCACCTGTTGTGGGATTGTATTCCAAATCTTTAGGAGATTTGCCAGTTAGCAGATAAATGCATGTCACGCCGATCGCATAAATATCACTAGCGTAGACTGGACGCATTGCCATTTGTTCTGGAGGCGCAAAACCAGGAGTGCCGATGGCATATGCAGTGAATGCGCTGTGTTCCGATAAAGTCGCTGCTACTTGCTCCACTTGGTTTTTGACAGCACCAAAGTCGATGAGAACCAATCTGCTATCTTGATCCCGGCGAATCAAATTGGCTGGCTTGATATCACGGTGGATGACCTTTTGCTCATGGATGTATTGCAACAATGGTAGGAGATCGCTCAAGAATTGCTTAAGTGCTAATTCGCTAAAGACTCCGGCGCGTTTGACCTCCTGTTGTAAGGTAGCACCACTGATATATTCCTGAACTAAGTAAAATTGTTCACGTTCTTCAAAATAGTCTAATAGCCTTGGTACTTGAGGATGGTTGCCAATCTTACCTAGGGTTAAGGCTTCTCGCTCAAAGAGTTCCCGTGCCATTTGCAAAACGTGTGGTGCAGTTAGTGAAGGACGTAGTTGCTTGATCACGCAACTCGGTTCGCCTGGTAAGGCTTCGTCATTAGCTAAAAAGGTTGCTCCGAAGCCACCCTGACCTAAAGCTTTGACGACTCGATAGCGATCGCGCAACAGGAGCCGCGAGCCACAAGATTGACACCTTTCACTAAATGCTAAATTTTCGGGATTAGGACACCTGGGATTTAAGCAGTAGCTCATGCACCCTCAACTCGCTATACGAATAATTACCGGGAGCGTTACACTCTCCATCCCATTATTCAGAGCAAAATTTACTTTTACCAGGTAATTTTTGCTGGAAATCCTTTGAAGATTTGCTAAAGCTGGGCTGGTATTACGTAAATATCTTGTAAACCCAGTGAGGAGTGAGGGGACAAATCAATTAAAAATTAAAAATTTTGCATTTTTAATTTTTAATTTTTAATTCTTGTACTCCCCCATCTTTTTTTTACAGGTTAGACATGACATCCCGTGCAGCTTGTAGCGTCCGCTCAATATCTTCCTCTGTATGAGCCAAGGAGGTAAATCCAGCCTCAAACTGAGAAGGTGCTAAGTAGACGCCGCGCTCTAACATACCGCGATGGAACCTGCCAAACTTGCCTGTATCCGACTTTTTGGCATCCTCGTAGTTATGGACTGGTCCTGCGGTGAAGAAAAGACCAAACATTCCGCTGATTTGACCGCCACAAGCAGTGTGACCTGTCTCATGGGCAATTTGCAGTAAGCCATCTGCTAGCTTCTTAGTCACCCTGTCCAGATACTCGTAAGTCCCTGGGTTGTGTAGTAATTCCAGAGTCTTAATTCCTGCGGTCATTGCCAAGGGATTACCAGAAAGCGTTCCAGCTTGATACATCGGACCTGCGGGAGCAACCATTGACATAATATCCCGACGACCGCCATAGGCTCCCACAGGTAAACCACCACCGATAATCTTGCCCAAGGTTGTTAAATCAGGGGTGACGCCAAACTTTTCTTGAGCGCCGCCGTAAGCGATGCGGAAGCCCGTCATTACCTCGTCAAATACCAATAACGCCCCATATTCATGGGTAAGTTCCCGTAACCCTTCTAGGAACCCAGCATCGGGAGGGATAAACCCAGCATTACCGACAACTGGCTCTAAAATTACACCAGCAATCTGGTCGCGATTTTCCTCAAATAAGACGCGAACTGCTTCCAAGTCATTGAAAGGCGCAGTTAGGGTATGACTAGTGACTGATTTGGGGACGCCTGGGGAGTCAGGTAAGCCGAGTGTGGCGACCCCAGAACCCGCCTTCACTAGAAACATATCGGCGTGACCGTGGTAGCAGCCCTCAAACTTGATGATTTTATCTCGTCCAGTGAAAGCCCGCATCAGCCGCAGAACTGCCATACAAGCTTCTGTACCGGAGTTGACAAATCTTACCATTTCGATGCTAGGAACAGCATCAATGACCATTTCTGCCAGTACATTTTCTAGTACGCTAGGTGCACCAAAGCTAGTACCTTTTTCCAAAGCTTCATGCAGTGCTGCAATCACTTCCGGATGGGTATGACCGCAAATGGCTGGTCCCCAAGTACCTACGTAGTCGATGTATTGGTTACCATCTACATCCCAAATGTAAGCGCCTTTAACGTGGTCGAAAACGATGGGTTGTCCACCCACAGATTTGAAGGCTCGGACTGGGGAGCTTACCCCTCCTGGCATTAAGTTTTGTGCAGATGCGAAGATTTCTTGTGATTTTGTCGTTTTAATCGTGGTATTTACCAAGGTTCTCTCCTCTAGTTGGATAGAAAAAGCTCTATCTTAGGATAGGGGTAAAGACTCCCTAAAACACATATCTTAGGAAATTAGCTGAACCAAAAAAATAAGAAGATGTTATATAAGTCAAATCAAGACTTGCCTTTAGAAATCCGTACTCGTTTATCTGAGGCTTACCAAGATATTTACCGGGCAGCTTACAACTCGGCAATTCATTGGTACGGTGAAGCACCAAAGGCTCACAGAGTCGCTCAGAGTGCAGTTAAAATGCAGTCGGCAATGCATGGAACCGCTATTGTTTAGAACTACAAAATAAAAGTGATTTTGAAAAAAACATAAGAGATTCTTTATATAGAATGGTATCGTGAATCGATGAACCATTTCTAGTATATCAAAGCAACTTGTTATGTTTTCTTCAGATGTGCATTCATTAGATCACGCCATACCTGTAGAAAAAATTCGCTACGATGAACAGGGTCTCGTGCCAGCAATTGTCCAAGATGATCTGGATGGTACGGTCTTAATGATGGCGTGGATGAATCGGGAGTCTTTACAAAAGACTCTCGAAACCGGACTGACTTGGTTCTGGAGTCGATCCCGACAAGAGTTGTGGAATAAGGGTGCGACTTCCGGGCACATTCAGAAGGTACGCAGCATGCGTTATGATTGTGATAGTGATGCTTTACTAGTTGTGGTAGAGCAAGTAGGAGATATCGCCTGTCATACTGGTGAGCGCAGTTGTTTTCATCAGGTTGATGGCAAAATAGTTTCACCGCCACCTGATATATTGTCACAAGTTTTTGCTGTTATATGCGATCGCCGTGACCACCCAAATGAGACTTCCTATACCTGTAAGTTGTTTGCTGGTGGTGATAATAAGATTTTGAAAAAGCTGGGAGAGGAAACCGCTGAGGTGGTGATGGCTTGTAAAGATGATCAGCCAGATGAGATCGCTTCAGAGGTAGCTGATCTATTTTACCATACGCTTGTAGCTTTGGCTCATCATGGAGTTGATTTGAAGGCGGTTTATCGCAAGTTGCAGGAGAGAAGAAAGTAATACGAACCGCAGAGGACGCGGAGGACCCAGAGGAGAGGTTTTTGGGTTAGGTCGCGGCTAGCCAGAAGCTGTGTGCAATGACGGGTGGTTGATCTAATGCCCAACCGCCTAATGCAGGACCAATGAAATAGCCAATTGCCCAGCAGAGGGAACGCGGAGGAGAAATAGATGCCACGTTGCGATTCGGGGGCTAGGTCGGTGACTAAAGAAGAGGCTGAGGGGGTGTAAGAGGTAATAGCAAGGGCAAATAGTCCTAATGCCGAAGTTGCCCACAGCAGATGATGAGATGGAGCACAGGATGAAACCTGCTGCCCAGAAGAGTATAGCTACGGCAAGATGCCAAGCAAATAATGCACTGATAGTGGTTTCAGCAAATCCTTTTATAGAGTTCCCAACGGGCACAAAGTTTTTGAAGTAGATGGGGAGGGTGCTGTGTAGTTGGGATACGTAGATTGTGAAGATGATATTGACGAGGATGTAGATTCGGAGACGGTGATCGCATAATGCTACAAGCCAAGAAGCGATATGTCGTTTCTGGTTAGAGGATGTCATCTGCGGTTGATGGGTAACAAAATTGTAGCTTGCAGCCAAGACTAGAGAACCAATTGCTTAAATCCCTGCTGAAAGTAATAAAGTGCGGCGACGTCCAATGTCGGGGGAATCGTAGTAATGGTAACAGGCAAGATGGGGAAATCACCATAGAGCGTCACCCGTAAGGCAGTAGGATTTCCCTCACTCTCATAGCAGATCTCATGGCGACGGCCTTCGGTGTTGGGCTTGTCGCGCTTACATGGCTGCCTGTAAGGGAGATGAGGGAGTATAAAAATTTTGCATTTTTAATTTTTAATTTTTTTGTCCCCCACTCCCTAAAAATTTTGGTTTTTGTAATTCTTATCATTTACTGGATTTTTCCTCACTGATTCCACAGAGTTTCCACAGGCAGTTTCCAAGTTTTCCACAGATGCTGCACCATGTTATAGGCTGTTGCCGTGTTACTGGGGATTGTTTCATGGCAGTGACAAGAAATCTCAGAAACTGAGTTCTTATTAAGAAGTTTTACAAAAAATCACCTAAAAGCCTGATTATTTCGTAAATGTTTATTTTTTATAAATAGCTTCTTAATATTTCGCAGCATTGACAACACCACCCCCTTTTGCTGCAAAATGGTGCGGCTTGCTTTTGTAGTCAGCCCCAGCATCTGTGTCAAATCGCTTAAGCTGGGGCGTGCAAATTGTTGGCAGACCAAGAACCCTGTGTTCAAGCCCTTTGGCTCCAATACAAACAGGTTTCTCTATTGATGAACTTCAAAGGCGAAAAATCTTATGAAAGCAACAGTTAGCATTTTTACAGAAATTCCCGAAACACTACATGAATCCCTGAAAAACTACTTAGAAAAACATCCCGATTGGGATGAAAACAGAGTACTGACGGCGGCACTGTCTCTATTTTTACTTCAAAATGGGGAGAGCGATCGCCGTGCGGCTCGTGTTTATTTGGAAACTTTATTTCACCACTGCTAAGCAAAAATGGGCTGCACCGATTCACCACAGACAGCTAATACACCCAGGTAGAATGAGCGCGTTCCTGATAGCCAGATTGTACTGAGACACAAAGGACGTACTGCTCGCTGGCTCCTCAGGACTCAGCACTCAGGACTTTGTTGGGTTGTTGAAAACAACAAGCGCAGTTTAGAGAACATTATGTGAGTTGTAAGGTTGGAGAACGGCTAGTACAGCCGTTTATTTTTGTGGTCAATGCCAAATGCAATCGTTGAGTGCATCTGCTATTTTTTTCTGACAGCAATTTTCAAACGCTGTAGTTGTTGTAGTGGTGTAGTAATTATATTAATGGTGTGTCTCGGATAACTGAATGAAACTAGTACAGTGGGCGCGGAAATAAAGCAACCATTCCAAATCAACGAAAAGCTTACATTATAAGCTTTTTGACTTTTGACTTTTGAATGAGTGACTTCCGCGTAGCGGTACTAGCCCTGTTTAAAGTCAATGAAATTAACTATTTTTGCTGCTTAGTCATTAGTCCAAAGTCATCACCATCAACTTTTAACTACTGACTACTGGCTTTTTTCTAACTGTTGGTGGGTTTGAGTGGGACATTCAAACTTATACCCAACGCCACGCACGGTTTGAATTAATGCAGGCTGGCTAGCATCAGCCTCAATCTTCTTGCGAATTTGACCTATATGTACGTCTACAACCCGCTGGTCACCCACATATTCATAGTCCCACACTTCTTGGATGAGTTCAGCTCGTCGCCAAACTCGACCTGGATGGCTGGCTAAAAAATGCAACAAGTCAAATTCCAGAGCGGTTAAGGGTACTGCTTGGTTGTTAAGTGCTACCTCCCGTCGCACAGGATCAATCATCAGCTTTTCAAAGATTAGGCGTTTTTGTTCTGCTGTCGTCACAACCCGCTGACGCCTCAAAATAGCTGCTACTCTGACTTCTAGTTCTCCCAAACCAAAGGGCTTGGTGAGATAATCATCAGCACCTTTAGAAAAGCCGCGAATCTTGTCAGCTTCGTCTGCACGGCTAGTCAGCATCAGAACAAAAACACCATTACGGCTTTGCATCTCTTGGCAGAGGTTAAACCCAATTACATCTGGTAGATTCACATCTAAAATCACCAAGTCTGGGTTAAATTGCTCAAACGTCGCTAAGGCGGTCTTACCATCTTCGGCAGCCTCCACCTGATAGCTCTGCTTAATTAAAAAACGTTGGATTAAATTCCGAACCGCAGGGTCGTCATCAACTACAAGAATCTTGGCAGGAGCCATGACCATCACTTTGCACAAAGATTTATAGGATAAACAGGCAGATCTGCGTAAAAAACGCAGTATCCGTTTTAGAGGTAATTAGAAACTACAAGGCTAAGGCAACAAATCCCGGATTATACAAATACTAGCTTAATCAGGATTATTGGCGATTAAAGCGCCAATATACATGGTAATGCCACCCCGGCACTCAAGTTTTAGGCTTGTAATTGTCAACCTTGTGTAAGGTTAGGCAGATGCTTTGACAGTAACCGCACCAACTGAGTAAAATCAGATACTTTCAAAACCCAGTTGCTTGGTAATCTAAAACGCTTTAATTTTAAATCTATATGCGGCCTGATGACACAAGGGAATAGTACAGTTAATTATTAAAAACTTGTTCAAGGTACAGTTAGTTGCCAAATTTGAAACATAAATGATAATTTTTTCATAAAAAATGCCTTTCTAGCTATTCATAGCTCAAATTCTAGAGTAAAGCCCCAACTAGTGAACGACATGAGGGGATACACGGAGTTATGCCAATATGTTAAAGTGACTATAGTTAAAATTACCAGTTAGATTAAACTTACCCGTGCTACTATCCAGGTAGGACATTAAAGTCGAACGAGACATTGGTTTTGCTCGACATAAAACCTAAAATTGTTTTTTCTTGAACAAAAGACTGCTGCTGATTAAGCCTCTCAGTAATCAACTCTCATGAGCGATCAAAATCCCTACGAAAAACTTGGGGTATCAGAGGATGCTAGCTTCGATGAAATTCAAGATGTTCGTAACCGCCTAGTAGAGCAATACAGAGGCGATACTAAGCGTCTGGAAATTATTGAAGCCTCTTATGATGCAATTTTAATGGAGCGCTTGCGGATGCGCCAAGAAGGCAAAATCAAAGTGCCTGAACGCATACGGTTTCCAGAATCTCGAGTCCAAGTGCCTCCAAAAGAAAGTCCAACCCCTCGCGATCAATCGCCAGCATGGCTGCAACGAATGCTGGATAAGCCAACTCCTAGGGATGTAGTGTTACCCGGAGCTTGGTATTTTGGTTTGAGTGCCATCAGCTTGTTTTACCAAGCTGGAGGCGATCAAGCTTTGCAGTGGTCATTGGTGCTGGGAGTAGGTCTTAGTATTTACTTTCTCAAGCGCAAGGAAGGTAAGTTCGGTCGATCAGTTCTGTTGACACTGGTCGGGTTAATAACGGGCTTAATTGCTGGAGGACTAGTTGCTAGCTGGGTTATAGTGCCAATACAACAAGTTATTCCCCTGAGTGTGAATCAATTTTCTACAGTCGTTACGTTTGTATTATTGTGGCTGATAAATAGCTTTCTTCGATAGTAGGGGCG
>CAZZXJ010000145.1:0-2082 GCA_964657905.1 uncultured Stigonema sp. | reverse complement strand
GTTCGCCCCTACAGTGCTTAGGAGAAAACCCAACTCACAACTAACAACTAACCACGTAGAACTAAATCCACAGCTGAACTAAAATCCTTAACAATGTAGTTCGGCTGGTAGGGTTCAAGTTGAGTGCGATCGCGGATGCCACATTCTACAGCTATCACCGGAATATTATGTTTTTTAGCAGCAGCAATGTCGGCTTCTGTATCCCCCACCATCCAGCTATCAGCAACGGGAGGTAGTTCCTCTATTGCCCGTGCCATCAGTAAGGGTTTATCATCAATGTCACGGGTTTTGACGTAGTCGTTGCCGAGGCAGTAACAGCGATTTTCCGGAAAAAATCTATTTAAATCGAATTTTTTGAAGGCGTAGTCCAGTTGCCAAAATCGGCGCATGGTCATTACTGCTAAATCAACTCCAGCCTGTTGAATTTTTAACAGTGTATCCACAGCACCAGGTGCGAGGATATCATACTGGAAATATAGTTCTGTATGTACGGCTTGCCGACGTAACTGGGCGAATTCTTGTACCTGCGCCTCATCCAGACCGGAATTCATCCCGATTTGTTTTTCGGGGACGCGCAATCGCTTCAGATGCCAAAATTCCGCTTTGGTAAGTTGTTTTACCTCTTGGTTTAAACGTTGGGTTTTTTCCAAACAGAATTGATAGACGCGGTAGTACCGTTCGGAAACATCAATAATCGGACCATCGAAGTCTGTAATAAGTCTTAACATTTTCTGTAAATATTAAAGTTTAATCAAAGATTAATCTAAGTAGTGATGTGTTGCGGTTTTGAATATTTGATGAGTGAATTTTGGATTAATTATTTAAGAGCCAAAATCTTGTAGGCTACCTCGTTTGATTTGTTCTCGTTCAATCGCTTCAAATAAGGCGCGAAAGTTGCCTTCACCAAAACCTTGAGCTTGGGAACGACGTTCAATAAACTCAAAGAAAAAGGTCGGTTGTCCAAAGATGGGCTGGGTGAAAATTTGCAGTAGTAGGGGCACAGCATGCTGTGTCCCTACATGCATGTTCCCTAAGGCGGCTTCTTCTTTCCAATCTACCAAAATCTCTGCCCGTGAGATCGCACTAATTTCCTGTACAGATAAAGGAAGTCCTTTTCGCTGTGCGAGATCCGAGTAGTAGCGAGTGGGTACTGGAAGCAAGGATAGACCACGAGCCCGAAATTGGGCGATCGCACTGATAATATTGCGTGTCCGCAAGGCGATATGTTGAATTCCCGATCCGTTATTTACATTCAGAAACTCCTGAATTTGGGAATTGGCTGAAACAGGTTCATTAATTGGCAATTGGACCAGAGCATTGCGAGAAACCATCACTTGGCTGTGTAAAGCAGACCGAGCAGTTTGAATTGTAAACTTCTGCTGGCGCTGAAAATTAAGGATGTTTTCGTACCAAGCTACCGCACTCTCTAAATCACCTGATGCCACATTCAGTACAATGTGATCTATGGCGGTGATAAAATTGTCATCGGTCATTTGTCCTTTGTCATTTGTGCTTTGTTGTTGATTATTTACAAATGACTCTTGACCAATGACCAATGACCTTTCTACCAACGTATGCGACAACCCACCCCAAGCAGCAATTTTGCCCCACTTGATGTAGACAGCACCTTGTTGGTGTTGCTGGATGGTTTGTAGGACTTTGGCACCGTGTGATTGAGCAAGGGCGATCGCCGCTTCCACGTCTTCGACAATAAAAGCGATATCTGCCACACCAGGCGGGTGCTGACGCAGAAACTGAGCTACTGGGCTGATTGGCAAAAGCGGTGAAGACAGCAAAAAGTAGACGGAACCACTTCTGACCACTTCAGTACAGGTGTGAAAAGATCCTCCCGAAGGGATGGCATAATCGGCTACAGCTTGAAAACCTAGATGGGTTACAAACCAATCACGCCACGCTTTGGCATCTTCTACATAGAAGTGAACGTGTTCAATATTCATCAGCTACGATGGCTCCAGGACAACAGCAAATCAATATTTAATTTTTTATTACATAATACTGGGTGAAAGGCTAGTACACGACGGCGGAAATAAAGCAACCATTCAGAATCATCGAAAAGCTTGT
>CAZZXJ010000144.1:0-11626 GCA_964657905.1 uncultured Stigonema sp. | reverse complement strand
CGCTTCAGTAAGCACCACTACTGCCCTCCGAGGACGAATCAACCTTCTATATTTCCTCTACCTCAAGTTGAGCCGCTGTTACGGCGTCAAAAGCAAAAGCAAAAACTAGCGGCATCGGACACTTGAACAAATAAGTAGAAATAACGGCTATAAGCGTGCAAATTACTGCTGATACAGACCACAATCTTTCCTCAAAGGTTAATCCCTTTTTGGCTTTGATCAATCTGAGAACATGAGTCGGAATTGGTTCAGGCATGACTGCCATAGGAGGAAAAGCCCAGTAGTTGTCACACCGTTCTACAAATAAATCAGTCCAGCCATTTTCATGGCACCATTCTTCAATCCATTCGTCACGATAATGTCTCATATGGAAGCTGGCTATTCGTCTTTGGATATTGTTTTAACAACTGAATATATAGGTCGCGGCTATTTCTAACGACTTAGCCAATTGCTACAAAAGTAACGATTATTTGATAATTATTAAGCTTTATTAAATTATTTTAGTCACCTGTCATCACAGTCAAATCAAGCTTTCTTTAATTAAAAGGCTAACAGGATCTAGCGACGCTTTGACTTGAAAGAAAATAAACTTTACCTAGGAATTGCAAATGCAATATTTCTCAACAAATCAGCAAGTGATTGATATTAACCTTATACTTAAATACCGTTCAAGTAGGGGCAGTGGAGATTTCACAGGTGTAGAGACGTTGCGCACAAGGTTTCCACATAGGTTGAGGGTAAGTAAAGAACTACAATACTTGCCTTCGCCTGACTGTACAGCCGTTCCATTGGCGCGGCTAGTACCGCAAGGCGTTCGTCAAAAGTCACTCATTCAAAAGTCAAAAGCCAAGAAAATAAGGCTTTTAATCTTTTGTAGATGGTCAGCTTATTTCCGCGCCCCCTGTGCTAGCAGTGTTAAACCTGTTATGTAAAGATATTTTGAACGACCTGATAAGCGTTGAAATTTTCCCCTATCTTGTGCAAGACGCTTTGATCCGCTTGAGAATGCAACATTGTGTAATGAATATTCTCCTTAAACTCGGTTTGTAATGGAAAAACCCGGTTTCTTTAAGAAACCGGGCTTCTGAGGACTGGCAAAGAAAGCAACTCAGATAAGATTGCTATAAGTAAGTCCGCAATGAAAAACAAAACTATGTAACGAAATGTAAAATCTCCTGATTCCGGTCGTAGTTGCGCTGTCTAGCCTTCTCCTGTCGGAGACGCTGCGCGAACGGCATCCCCGAAGGGGTACGCGCTTAGCGCAACTACAAACCAGTAACGATTATTTGCGCCGACTTACTTAGTTCAGCTAATTACAACAGCGGAGAAAGCTCTCTATCAAGAGAAATTAGAAGGGCATGATCGCGTCATTGATCTGGTATGCATTTAGCTGATTACACATCCCCACAATAATTTTTAGCAATGATTTGATTGTTTTTGTAAACTAGAACCCTGCCGTAACCGGAACCCTGATCTTTAACAGCAACATAACGGTAATTTTGGTTTCTAAACCTGTAAAGAGTCTCTCCTTTAGAGTTCTTTTCTACTGTACCCCCGTTGAGGACTAAATTGGGGTGTTGAAGATTAGTGGGAATATTGTAGGCTTTGTAACGAAGCGTCCCATTGCCCAGACGCGAAACTTCAACTATTACGCTTTTAGCGCTACAATTAAAAACTGATTCTGAGGCTAGAGCAGACGAAGATATCCCCAGTGTGGCAGCCATGACCGAAGCTGTTCCTGTAGCTGTAGCCAAGATAGCCCAGAAGGATTTCATTTGTTTTTGGAGCAAGCTTTGCATAAGTATATTGTTAAAGATGAATAGATTAATATACAAATTGAAGTTGCAATTTTTCCGATTGTTTGTGCAGAAAAATTTTGATTTACAGCAAGCAATTTGCATCTTGATGGAACACAACATCTTGGAAAGGCGAACGGTGTTGAGCCTCTAGCCGATGTATTGTTAGCATGACATGGGAATCAGGGCGTAGTCATCCGGGAAATTAACATGAAAATACTAAAGCTTCTATGAAGCTTTAACGCTTCTCGGTTAAATGCAATACATGGCATTGCCGTGCCCCTACAAGCAACTCAAAGAAAACGGCGAGGAATCCCACTCCTTGTAGGGGTGGGAGGAATCGACGCCTCGCCGTTGGGCATAGGGAACGCACCCATGCCCCATGCCCACGAAATCCCACTCCTTCTAGGGTGGGATGAGTTTAATTGAGAATTGCTCGATTTTTGAGATAGCCATGCAGTCCAGCCAATATCCAGATGCGGTAAGCTTAAAAGCAGCGATTCAACAAAAAATTGGCTACCTAGTATGTTTTGGCGGCGACTGGCAGCGTTACTTGTTTTGATCATCTCATTTTCCTGGGCAACACCAGCTCTAGCAGATTGGACTCATCCGCTGTCATTCAGCAATGCTTCATTGGCAAGACACGATTTTTCAGGTCAAAGTTTGCAAGCGGCTGAGTTTTCTAACGCTAATATGGAACTGGCTAACTTTACAAATGCTGACCTGCGAGGAGCTGTTTTAAGTGCTTCGGTGATGACAAAGGCAAACCTGCACAAAGCAGATTTGAGCAATGCAATGGTAGATCAGGTAAACTTAACTGGGGCTGATTTAAGTGATGCTGTCTTCACAGAAACTCTTTTGCTCCGTGCTGTATTTACTGGTGTAAATATAACTGGAGCAGATTTTACAGATGCTATTTTAGATAAGGGGCAAATCAAAGAACTGTGTAGAAAAGCCAGTGGCGTGAATTCTCAGACTGGCGTGGAAACTCGTGAATCTTTAGGATGTAAATGAAGCGTGTTGGTGTAATTGGTGGCGGACAACTAGCATGGATGATGGGTGGTGCGGCAAAGAAGTTAGGAGTGGAATTGGTAGTGCAAACTCCCAACGTCAACGATCCGGCTGTGGAGATCGCCCTAGATACCGTTTTTGCTCCCGTAGATGATGCCATTGCTACAGGTAAGTTAGCCAAAAAATGTGATGTCATCACCTTTGAAAATGAGTTTGTCAATTTAGATGCTTTGTCACTGTTAGCACACAAAGGTATTTGCTTTCGTCCGAAACTGGAAGCACTTGCTCCCCTTTTAGATAAATATCACCAGCGTTGCTATTTACGCGATTTGGGTTTATCTGTACCCAAGTTTTTCCCCCTTGAGGGAGATGAGGGAGACAAGGGAGAAGTATCCCCCTCATCCCTCTGTGATCTTGGTTTTCCAGTGGTTTTGAAAGCTCGGCGCCACGGTTATGATGGTCAGGGTACTTTCATAGTTAAGAATCTCGATACTTTAAAGCAAAAGCTAAAATTATTAAACACAAAAAGTACATTAAGTCAACCAAATGTTTTATTAGAAGAATTTATACCTTTTGAACGGGAACTGGCGGTAATTGCGGCTCGTTCTGTGAGTGGTGAAATTGTTACCTACCCAGTTGTAGAAACCCAACAAGAACAACAGGTCTGTCGGCGGGTGATTGCGCCAGCTAATATTACGCCAGAACTAGCAGCGGAAATTGAGGATATTGCTCACACCTTATTAAATAGCCTAGAAGCAGTGGGAGTTTTTGGAATTGAGCTATTTCTGACCACCAATGGTAAGGTGCTGGTAAATGAAATAGCACCTCGCACTCACAATTCTGGACATTTCTCCCTAGACGCCTGCGAAACTTCCCAATTTGAGCAGCATCTACGAGCAGTTTGTGGATTGCCTTTGGGTAATACGGCTTTGCACTGTGATGGGGCGGTTATGGTAAACCTCTTGGGATATGAAAATTCTCACAGTATTTCAATCCCTCTTCCGGATTCAGACCCCTGCCCCACTAAGATTTTACCAGAATTAGCGGATAGTAAGAGAGATTATTTGTCTAAGCTCTCCTTACTAAAACAAATTCCCCACGCTCACGTTCATTGGTATGGTAAAACTGAATCACGTCCTGGGCGTAAGCTCGGACATGTCACCGTTTTGCTCGATAACAAAGCGGCGAATTCGGCAAGTGCGATCGCTCACACCATAGAATCTATCTGGTATTCCAGTTAAAGGAGCGAAAAATTTTCAATTTTGTGCGTCCAAAATCTTTTGGCTAGTTATAATGGAGTTGTTGCACTGAAACGTTGGTGACTGCCATCAAGTTTTTTGATCTATGCCTTGAATGATAAGGGAACCATGAAATCTCGTGGCAGTAGACCGGGCATGTACCCGGAAACTTTAAACGATGAGTTTGGTGCCCACCTGGTTTAACCAGGTCATAAACTTAGGTAAAACGGCGTTGCGGTGCATTTAAAAAAATTAGCTCCCGAAGTCAACTAAGACTTGGGAGCTTTAATTATTAGAATCACTAATCTATGTGATAAATAATTAAAAATTAGAAATTAAAAATACCATCCGGATACTTCAGGAGTATTAAGGGTTTATTGATGATACTACTACTATATTTACCAAGTTAAGAATAAGAAATGTCATAGTTGGTGAAGAAAAAATCTGTGTAAGTTGATTCTAATTTAGGTATCAATAAAAGTTAAAATCCCAAAAATTGGGTTAAGTTGTGGTTAAAACTGTAAAAAAATTGTTAGACAAACAAATTAATAGCGTGTTTCCTGCTTCAGTCCTTAAACTAGACAATGGTTTAACGTTTATTCATCAAGCAATTCCCACCACAGGAGTGGTAGTGGCGGATATTTGGGTGCGTGCTGGTACAAACCTTGAGTCAGAACAATGCTTCGGGATGGCTCACTTTTTAGAACACATGATCTTTAAAGGAACTGCCAAGCTACCTCCTAGGGAATTCGATCAGAAAATTGAAAACCAGGGCGGGGTAACAAATGCGGCGACAAGCTATGATTACGCCCATTACTCTCTTACCACAGCTTCCCCTTACCTAGAAAATACTTTGCCTCACTTGGGTGAACTACTGCTCAATGCAGCGATCCCAGAAAATGAATTTAGCCGTGAACGGGATGTGGTGCTAGAAGAAATCCGTCAAGCAAACGACGATCCAGACTGGATAGGATTTCAAGCTCTCATTTCCAGCGTTTACCAACGCCATCCCTATGGACGTTCCGTACTAGGTACTGAACGAGAACTGATGCAGCATTCACCAGAAGCAATGCGCTCTTTTCACCGCGCTCACTACCAACCAGAAAACATGACTGTGGTCATTGTAGGAGGAATTGCCCAAGAGCCTGCTTTGGAATTAGTAAGTCGCTCATTTGGTGATTTTGCTGAGCGTAGCTGTGATTGTCCGCAAAGGGAGGAAGTTGTCCCAGTCATAGCTGGAATTCGCCGTCAAGAAATTTATTTGCCTCGACTAGAGCAAGCGCGGTTGCTCATGGCGTGGACTGCACCAGGAGTGGAACAACTCCGCACCGCCTATGGTTTGGATTTGCTTTCAGTATTACTAGCACAAAGGCGGACTTCTCGTTTAGTGCGCGATTTGCGAGAAGAGCAGCAACTGGTACAGGGTATTTGCAGTAATTTTTCGCTACAACGAGAATCTAGTTTATTTACAATTACAGCTTGGTTAGAACCAGAACAAATTGAGCGTGTAGAAACCTTAATTCGCCTTCATTTAAATGATTTGCTTACCTTTGGAATAAGCAAGCCGGAATTAGTCCGGTGTCAACGGCTGCTGTGTAATGACTATGCGTTTTCTACTGAGACGCCAAATCAGCTTGCGGAACTTTATGGTTACTACAACACCATTGCCCAAGCTGAATTAGCGGTAACTTATCCCCAGGAAATTCAATCATTTGATATCGAAGAACTGCATGCATTAGCACAAGAGTATCTATCCCCCAACCATTACACAGTTACCGTACTCAAACCTTGTTAGTCATTAGTCATTAGTATTAGACAAATGACAAATGACAACCTCGCTGCAAAAATCGACTATTCATCGTACTGTTTTAAATAATGGCATTGTTGTGCTGATAGCAGAAAATCCGGCTGCTGATATTGTCGCAGCGCGGATTTTTGTTCGGGCTGGTAGCTGTTACGAAAACCCTGAGCAGGCTGGGTTAGCACATTTGCTGTCAGCAGTACTGACAAAAGGATGTGATGGACTTTCTAGTTTGGAAATTGCCGAACGGGTAGAGTCAGCAGGGGCGAGTTTGAGCGCGGATACCACATCTGATTATTTTTTGCTGTCCTTGAAAACAGTAGCTTCAGATTTGGCAGAAATTTTCACATTGGCAGGGCGGATGTTGCGATCGCCTACTTTTCCAGAAGCGGAAGTGGAACTAGAACGGCGGATTGCCCTACAAGATATTCGCTCACAACAAGAGCAGCCATTCTCCATTGCCTTTGACCAACTGCGGCAGGTAATGTACCAAAAGCATCCCTATGCTATGTCGGCGTTGGGAGATGAAATAACTATGAGTAGCTTAAGTCGTACGGACTTGGTGCAATATCATCAGACTTATTTCCGTCCTGATAATGTGGTAATTAGTATTGCAGGTCGAGTGACAGCAGCAGATGGCATTGCTTTGGCGGAACTGGTTTTTGGCGATTGGCAAGCTCCTGCTAACCAGCCACTGCCCATACTAAATTTACCCCAGCTTCAGGTTGAACCACAATATAGGATTACGCCGCAACAGACGCAGCAATCAATTGTCATGCTGGGTTATTTGGGACCATCCGTGCATTCTGCTGACTACGGCGCATTGAAGTTGCTGTCTACCTACTTGGGAAATGGGCTTTCCAGTCGCCTGTTTGTGGAATTACGGGAAAAGCGCGGTTTAGCTTACGAGGTATCCGCATTTTACCCTACACGGTTGTTTGCGGCGTCATTTGTAGTTTACATGGGTACTGCTCCGCAAAACACTAAACTAGCCCTTTCAGGACTGAGGGCAGAAGTTGATTTACTTTATACAACCCAGCTTGACGAAGACTCACTCCAAGCAGCTAAGAACAAGATACTAGGACAGTACGCCTTGGGTAAACAGACTAACGCCCAAATTGCTCAAGTTTATGGCTGGTATGAAATTTTGGGGCTAGGAATTGATTTTGACTCGGAATTTCAGGAGGTCATTGCATCCGTCAGTGCTGCTGATGCAATGGCAGCTGCTTGCCGATATTTACAGGAACCTTATGTGTCTTTAGTCGGTCAAGAAGAAGCAGTTAATAGTGCATTCGCGTAGTGTGCCTACGGCACTCACCTAGGAATAGCCTCAACGCAAAGTGGCTTACCGCTTTCTTAGCCCTATCCCACCAGTTGTCTAATAGCGCACATCGACTGTACTATTAGCATGAGATTTTCCGGGGGCGAATTCTATGACAGGCAGCATAAAAGCACGTATATTCAACTACTTACGGTTACTAGACCCAGAGCGTCTTCGTCGTTCTGCAGAGCCTATAAGGCAGAAGCCAGAAGAAAAAGTTAACTTCTGTGCCAAAGGAAACTGGATACAAGCCCCTAAATTCTTTTATGGAGAAGGAAAAAGATTTGTTTCCACAAGAGCGCAAACAAACAAGGCGTCTTTGTTTGAAACCCCTGAATTCATTTATAGGATGACCTTTTGTCTTCTGCCTTCTGCCTTGTGCCTTCTTCATTCCCTGACTGTAGTATCGGTTGCAGCAACACCACAAACTGCCCAAGTCAATTCAAGAATTAGCATCAACCGCCCTACACTCAAAGTTGGTAGCCAGGGAGAGTCTGTGTCAGAATTGCAGGCAGCTCTGAAACTTTTAGGCTTTTACACAGGTGCAGTGGATGGAGTTTACAACAATATGACCGCTAGCGCTGTTTCCCGGTTTAAGCAATCAGTTGGCTTGAATCCAAATGGCATTGTTGATGCAAGTACTTGGCAACAACTTTTCCCTAGCGACTCAACAGTGGCGAGTTCTGTCTCTTCACCTAACTCGGCAAGCAAGTTTCCTGTTCCGTCTAAGACTCCCAACACCACCAAGGTTGTCAATCCCAGTCCTGATCCCAAACCTGGAACCCGAAATACTACTGCTACTTCCAGGGGTGCTAATCCCACCAATCCTCAGCCAAAACCTGCAACACCGAATACAACTACCAATTCACAGAAGACACCTGTAAAACAATCATCGCCATCTAGCTCTCAATCAACGACTCATACTGAGCAAAATCCTGCAATTCAGTACACCTCAGAAGGGTTACCGATTTTACGTGTAGGGATGCATGGTCCAGAGGTTGTTAAGTTACAACAACGACTGCAAAAGCTTGGTTTCTTTGAGGGTGGTATTGATGGGAATTTTGGTGCAAAAACTGAGGCGGCAGTTAAAGCCGCTCAACAGCGCTATGGTATGGAGGCTGACGGTGTAGTTGGTGGAGGAACTTGGGAAGTTATAAGGCGGCGGCACTAAGTCTGAGTAGGTGTTTATCCTTTAAAGTGGATGTAGAAGCTCCAATAAAATTTAAACAGTCTTTACATACCTAACATAAAACAGTTTGTAAAAAAGCTTATGATACACTTTTTATTAACTTGGCTAGGTACAGCAGTGGCGTTGCTAATTACCGCTCATATCGTTCCTGGCTTCTTTATCAAGAATTTTACTACCTCCCTCGTCGCCACCTTCGTTATTGGCCTAGTCAATGCGTTTGTTCGACCTTTTTTGGGCTTTTTATCTTTTCCTATTACCTTAATTACCTTTGGTTTATTTACATTTGTCCTCAACGCCTTAACACTTTGGCTAGCAAGCGCCCTTACTCCTGGTTATGGTTTTGAGATTAGAAACTTCGGATCTGCTTTGTTAGGTTCTATTGTGCTAGCAATTGTTTCTAGTATAATTACTTACTTACTTAGAACAGTTGAGTAGTCAAGAAGAAGGGTGTAGGGGGTAGGGTGTAGGGTATAGGGGACACAGCATTGGTCGGGGCTTGAAACCCCGACCAATGCAATCGTCTTGAAAGACTTCGTTGTATCCCACTGGTTGTTGGGGCTATTTCTGACCCTACACCCCACACCCCACACCCCGCCCCAACGGGGCTTGGTCAATGCTTCAGCAACCGCTACTGTTACTGCCCCTTCCCCGTCTGATCGGAAAATTTGTTTAGGCACGATGAGAGTAGGTTTTGCGTCTTCCTCTTTGCACGGCAGTTCAGAGTGCCTTTGCGCGGCAGTTGCTTCATGGGCAGGAGCCAGTGCTGCCTCACCAACGCACTGCCAAATCGCACATAAAGCAGCAGCCTCCGCTACACTGGGAGTCCCCAGTTGTTTAGCAACAACTACGTTAGAGTTGGGGACACAGACAGTACGGAGAATATCAGCGCTAAAGGTTTTTAAAGGCAAATTTCGTTCTCGGCAAAGTTCTATTAAACCAGCTTCATTCGCTTTTATGTCGATAGTGGCAATGCCTGCGATCGCGCATTCTGCCAGTTTATTTTCTCTCAACACTTGCTGAATTGCTGCTTGAATCAGTTGCTTTGAAGTTCCCTTATTACAACCAATTCCCACCCACAAAACCTGTGGATGGTGGAGAATTTTGGGGCAGTGGGGAGTATAAAGTTTCAATAGATGCACTAGTAAACGGAATCGGTATTGAACTTTAGCATATCTTTATATAAATTACACTATATTTCTTGATTTCTATAAATAGAGTCATGAGGATTACTGATAAACTTTAGACAAATATACAAAATTAACGACTAAAAAACTAATTCATTTTTTGTAAGTGGCAAAAACTTTTTGGCACTGACTTAATCCTTTGAAGAAGAAGTCAAAAGTCAGAAGTCAGGAGTCAAAATCAATTAGTGGGCGATTCAAACCCGCCACTATCTTGTTGACCACCAAATTGGAAATTTGGTGGGGGTCTTAAACCCATTTATTCATCCGCGAGTCGCACAGAATACCCAACTGAATTCTGGCTCCTGACTCCTGAATTCTTGCGGATAAATAGTTTTATAGAAAGAATATCAGGAGATTCAGTTGATGCTGATTGATAGCCGTAACTTACCTACAGACGAGGTTATTGAAACTGAAGTTTGCATTGTCGGTGCTGGACCTGCGGGAATTACACTAGCACGAGAATTCATTGGGCAGGACTTTCGAGTTTGCCTGCTAGAAAGTGGTGACCTTGAATTTAATGAAGAGACACAGTCTCTGTGTCAGGGTGAAATTATCGGAGATAGTTTCCCAGAACTACACGAGATACGTCGTCGTCAGTTTGGTGGGCTATCTAACTCTTGGTGTGTGGAAATAGATGATCGTAAGCAAATTGGTCTAAGGCATGTGCCGTTGGACGAGATAGATTTTGAAAAGCGGGATTGGTTGCCATACAGTGGCTGGCCCTTTAGTAAAGCTCAGCTTAATCCTTTCTACGAACGTGCTCAGACAGTCTGCAAACTGGGGTCTTTTATTTATGATGCTGAAGCTTGGGGGGAGGATACGAAATCTCCTCGGCTACCCTTCGTCGGCGACCGGGTGACTACCAGTATGTTTCAGTTCGGACCTGCTGGGATTTTTCGCAATGAATATCGCAAAGAAATCAACCAGTCTGCTAACATCACTACTTACGTGAATGCGAATGTGGTAGAGATTGCAACTGACGAAACAGCTAAGACTGTAACCCGCGTGCGAGTCGCGTGTTTATCTGGGAATAAATTTTGGGTGGCGGCAAAAATATTTATCTTAGCCACAGGTGGTATAGAGAACGCACGTTTATTATTGCTATCGAACCAAACTCAAAAGACTGGGTTAGGCAATCAAAACGATCTAGTCGGTAGGTTCTTTATGGACCATCCTTTAGTTTTTTGCGGCATTCTTTTTCCTCGGACTCGAAAAATCTTCAATTCGACGGCTTTATACGACTTACGCCAGGTGAACAATGTAGCAGTGATGGGAAAGCTCACCTTGACTGAACAAGTGAAGCACCGTGAGCAATTGCTAAATATGAGTGCGATGCTGTTTCCCAGGCATAAGGAGTTTCAAGTGGCGGAAAAGGCAAAGGATTCTCTGAAAATATTGCTTTCTTCATCTCGACGTGCACAAATACCCAAGAATGTTCTGAAACATTTGAGCAATGTAGTTTTGAGCATTGATAGTCTGGCAATTTATGGGTACAAGTATCACCTTAAAAAGCAATCTTTGTTTCCTAATTTGAGCCAAGGAGGATGGTCGGATCTTAAAGGTAACGAACAGAGATATGTAAAGTTTGAAGTTGTCAGCCAAACTGAACAAGCTCCAGACCCCAACAATCGAGTTATGCTTAGTACGAACCGTGATAGGCTTGGTTGTCCTAAAGCACAGTTAGATTGGCGTTGGACTGAAACAGACATTTCTAGCATCAAACGCTCGCAAGCAATCTTTGCACAAGAGATTGCCAGTGCCGGACTAGGTCAGTTGCAGATTGAACTGGATGAAGGTCTTCCACAAGTTTTATCAGCTAGTACCCATCATAATATGGGAATAACGCGCATGCATAACGACCCCAAACAGGGTGTTGTCGATGCAAATTGTCAGGTTCACGGCATCTCTAATTTATTCATAGCCGGTGGCTCTGTTTTCCCTACAGGAGGCTTCGCTAATCCCACGCTGACTATTGTCGCTTTGGCTGTCCGACTTGCAGATCAGGTGAAAGATCACTTTGCCGCTCAGCCGCTAAGTAAGTCGGCGCGAATAAACTGAACTATGTGAAGAAAAGTAAAGCTCATAA
>CAZZXJ010000143.1:0-11696 GCA_964657905.1 uncultured Stigonema sp. | reverse complement strand
AATCGTTTCGTCGCACTTTAATAATTTTAATGCCATGGTTCTTTGCTCCTTGGGCAACACAATAAAAGAAGAAAGATTTTTCTATCTCTTTGATTTCCGAGGAAATGTTCTTCTGTCTCTCTTCTTTTTAAATCCTAACAGCCATTTTTATTAGTAATAGTAAATTTAATAACAATTAGATAAATAAATATTTAAAACTGCCCGAAATAAATATATTTTTTAATAGACAGAATTGTCTACATTTATAGCGATGATTATTCTTATATAGAATAGATATCCATCAATTTAATTAGACAGAATGTTCTAACTAAAGATGAGGAGACGAATGATTCAAAGAAAACGGCACCTTACCCACTCCTTTTAGGGGTGGGATGAGTTGACTTTCTGTTCTCGCTATGTGGAAAGCGCTTTTTTGAATAGGTCAGACTAGTACAGCGGGCGCGTAAATAAACCTACCATTTCAAACATGCACAAGCTTTGATATATAAACATGAGTGACTTTTGACGAACGCCTTGCGGTACTAGATCACCCCAAAACAACAGCATAAAAAACGCAATTATTGGTTGATAATCCTCTATAGGAATCCATCCGCAGATCATTGGTGAAAGCTGAGAAACCCGGTAAATGAGTGCGAAATCAGTTTTGTAATGGGGGAGCAATTTTCACAAATCAAATAGTATTGCTGATTGCTAAAGTTGGTGATTAATTGTAAGCACAAATACTTTTTTCAAATAAATTGACATGGGCAAGTAAATTGGCAAGATGTATGATATTCTTGATATATGGGTAATTAAAAGCGCGATCGCACGAAGTAAAGGAGCCAATGGGAGCATCCCATTTTTGTAAATTGCCCTCAGACTGGAAGTCTGGACGGCAGTCGCCTACGGAGGGAGACCCTCCTACAGCGCTGCCTCGGCTACACAAACAAAGCCTGCCTCCGCAGGCTAGAATTAGTCCGCGCAGGCGGACTTTGCTCGTGTAGCCGCGATTTCTAATCGCTTGGTGTTTTTGCAAAAATGGGATGCTCCCGGAGCCAATTCCCATGGGTTAACCAATGGTTTGATGAACTGATGGTCTTACTCCACAGGTTTCTGGATGTAGTTGCTCGGTAGCAGTTCCAGAATTCAAGGGATATTTTAGTCTGTTTGCAGTTCATCACTCGCTTGCGGATAATCTTTTTCTCAGGTTCAAAAAATTGAAGCTTTAGTATCATTCGTAAGGGCGGGGTTACCCCGCCCCTACAATTTGGGACAATTTATTTTTTGGTCTTTGAATAGCCCAACCAATTTCATTCAATTCTGTATTCTGTGTTCTGCACATGGAAGTTCTCTTCAAAAATCACAGATTATTCCAAGATAACCCGAATATTTAATCGCAAATTTGTCTTTTTAAAGAAGTACCTTGTTTCAGGGCTATTTAATTCTAAGATGTCACTTTTTATGGGAGGGTTCGGTTGCTAAATTTTTTCCCGAAAATATTCGTTAAACCCGCGCCTTAAAATAGAATGAAATAGCCCTGTACCTTATTTAATATCTCAATTTTAGATATGAATCTTTCTAACAGAACAATGAATTTTAAATACGTTGCTTTCCAGATTTTACCAGAATTATCATGCTCCCTTCAATAGTTAATAGCAAATCTGATAATTAAAACACGAACAAACTTCTAAATTCGATTCAATACCATTTCACTTTAAAATCGATACAAATCGGGAGCATGGGAGAATGATTTGTAGCTTTCATGAGCGTGAATTGGGATAACATTAGTGTCAAAGGATGTGATCTAAATGTCTAAACCGAGAGCAACCCGTAAATCTGTCCACGATCGCATCCTGAATACAGCATCAGGCTTGTTTTATCGGGAGGGAATTCGGAATGTTGGCATTGACAGAATCATCGCGGAGTCTGGCGTTGCTAAGATGTCGCTCTACAATCATTTCAAGTCAAAAGATGCATTGATTGAAGCGTGGCTGCGACAAGAGGATGAGCAAAGGTGCGAATGGCTCAAAACCACCATCGAGCAACATAGCTCTAACCCATCCAAACAACTGCTTGCAATATTTGATGTGTTACGGGAATGGTTTGAGGGACCAGATTTCCGAGGTTGTGCATTCATTAATGCCTCAGTGGAATTAGCCAATCCTGACCACCCTGGACATCGCGTGGCATTGGAGCATCAACAATCGATCTACCGCTACATTCTCAGCCTTGCTGAATCCGCAGAAATTTCATCACCGGAACAGTTAGCCCGACAACTGCTTCTCCTCGTGCAAGGTGCGATCGTGGTTGCGATGATGGAAGGAAGTTGGTCAACCGCATCTCAGGCAAAAAAAGCGGCGACAACGCTAATCCAGACGGCATCAAAATCGGGCTTAGCATGAAGTCTATTATTGGTGAACTTTTAGACAAAATGTGCATCTGTAGGATTGAATGCCAGCTTAATTGGTTTATAACGATACACATTATCGGACATTTGACTCCGAGGTACTCTGGCAATTAAAGTTTGTTCTCCCACCTTAACCCGAATAGTATCAGTCCCTATGCCATGTAAAACCCTTTCCACTAGCCCTTCAATAATCACTGACCACGGTTGGTGTTGACTTGAAGAACTTGTATCATCAACATAGAAAGCATCCCCTGACAGACAACAAGCAGTCACTGGTGTCCTCAGTTCACCAGGGTATAAAAACTCTATACTGTTTGCGAGCTTGATCGAATAACCACGGCTACCCCTTTCTACCTGGCACGGAATAATATTATCCATCCCTACCAGTTTTGCAAGCTGCTGGTTAGCTGGTTGGCGTATGAGCATTTCCAATTTATCATCCTGTATAATACAGCCGTTAAACAACGCTATTGCCCTTTCAGCAAAATGGAGTATATCTGTAAAATTGTGACTGACTAATATGACTGCCGTTCCCCTAGCTTCAGCCCATTCTCTAATTTTATCGATGATCTCAGTACGTATTCCCACATCTAAAGAGGCAGAAGGCTCATCTAAAAGCAGCAATTCCGAATCAGCTACTAACCCACAGGCGATACAAACCCGCTTTGCTTCACCACCAGACAGGGAGCGAGCTGACCGATTTGTCAGGTGTTCGCAGCCAAAAGTAGCGAGTGCAGTCTGTACCCTTTGCTTAATCTTGTGTGTTGGTGTTCCGCGAAACTTTAATACTCTGGCAACATTATGAAAAACTGTTTCATCCAGTAGTAATGTTTCCTGAAATACCAGAGCAGAACGACGACGCAACAACGTTTTGTTGGCATTGCGGACATCCTGTCCAAATAATTGGATTTCACCACGGTAGGGCTGTAACAGATTGATCGTCTTTAATAGGGTGCTTTTACCAGAGCCATTGGGACCAAGCACAGCCACAAGTTCCCCAGGACGGACTGCAAAATTGTCAATTGATAGGATATTTTTACGTCTTTTGCTATCAACGCTCACTTGCTGCATATTCAGGACATAATCGTTCATACTTATAGGATTTTCCTGTCATACTGTAGGATAGTCAGCAATACGATAATGCTGTAGGTGATGATGAGCAGAATATATGCGATCGCCATAGCAACATCGTAATTCCCTTTCTCTACTTCCAAAACAATCGCTGTAGTTAATACTCTTGTTTGCCCCTTGATATTGCCACCCACCATCATGGATGCACCAACTTCGGAGATGACGCGACCAAAACCAGCTATTATTGCAGCCATTAACCCTAAGCGTGCTTCCTTGATCAGCAACCAGTTAACTTGCCACGGTGTCGCCCCCATTGATAGCAGTTGCCAGCGTAGTTTCGGATTAATACTGATAATTGCCGCAAAACTGAAGCCAGCTACAATTGGAAAAGCAATGATTGCTTCGGCTATGATCATAGCTGTAGGTGTATACATCAAGTCAAAGTTTCCCAACGGACCAGACCGCCACAAAAACAGACTGACGAATAAACCGATGACGACTGGCGGTAATCCCATGCCAAAGTTGATCAAACTAGTCAGAATCTGCTTGCCGGTGAAATCCACTAAAGCCAGCCATAGTCCTAACGGTAGTCCTAGTAAAACGCTAATGGCTGTAGCTGTTCCAGATACCAACAATGTCATTGTCATCACTTGGAAAACTTCGCTATTGCCACTGGTTAATAGCTCAAGAGCCTTCATAGCTCCTTCAAAGATTGTATTCACAAATCTGCTTTTCTAAAGCTGTGTAAACGTGTAGATTGATTGACTCACTGCAAGTACACCACAAACCAATGGCAATTTGTGTGGCAAAGAGCAAGTTAAAAACCGTAATATTTCTCAGTTTTACCGCCATCAACATAAAATAACGCTTGTCCGAACTGTTTTTTTCCGTTAGCTGCAATTAGCGCCTGTCCTTCAGGGGATAAGACAAAATTAGTAAAGGCTTTAGCTCCTGCGGTGTTCACCTTGGGGAATTTCTGTGGATTTACCTCCATGACATGGTAGAGATTCAATAGTTTCTTGTCTCCTTCCACCAGTATTGGCAAAGACAGGTTTTTCTTCTGAAATATATATGTTGCCCGATCTGCTAACGTATATCCCAGTTTTTGATTAGCGACTTGCAAAGTTTGTCCCATTCCAGCACCTGTTTGCTGATACCAAGTGCCAGCAGGTGTAATATTTGCCTGTTTCCATAAATCTTTCTCCAGCTTATTAGTGCCAGAGTCATCGCCCCGCGATATGAATAAAGCTTGGTTTTTGGCAATGAGAGAGAATGCTTCCACAGCATTCTTTTTTCCCCGAATCTTTGCTTGATCAGTATCAGGTCCAACAATCACGAAATCATTGTGCATTACCAGGCGCCGATTAATGACCGCACCATCTTCCAAAACTTTTCGTTCAGCTTTCGGTGAATTGACGAACAGGGCATCAACTTCACCTTTTTCCGCCAGAGCCAAAGCCTGTCCGGTACCAACAGAAACCTTTTTCAGCTTATATCCTGTTTTATTTTCAATTGCTGGAACTAAATCATCCAGCAGACCGCTGTCCTCAATGCTGGTTGTCATCGCCACGATGACACTTCGATTTGTTGGGGACTGTGCAGTAGCTGGCTTTTGCAAGACCTGCATATTACCAGCTTCAGCGCTAAGAATCGCCAAGCAACAGGCTAAACACGCAATGAAAATTCTTCTTTTAATCATAAAACCTCGCGAGATTTTCCCAAGCAACACCTTCCGGTGCAACCGGTTTGTTGGTAATTGGATTTTGCAGATATATTAGCGAATCAAACGTCCTCTAAATATTTGCTACGACTTCCCCAATATTGCTGATGTCATAGCCACCGAGAACCTCTATTTGTGATTGAACTTGCCGATGTCCCAAGATACTGAGAAACTGCTTTACTGGTGATTCTTCCAAGTATTCCTTGAGAATCACTAAGTCATATCGCGCTTGATGCAGGGAGATAAATTCTAACCCAAAAGTAGCGGCTACGGATGCCGTACTCACGCCTGCATCAGCAACTCCTGAGACTACAGATAAAGCCACACTTTGATGATCGTGGACGATCTGGTCAAATCCTTTAACGGTGTGTAATGGTATTCCTTCTTCTTCCAATTTGCGTTCCAAAAGCAGATGACAGGCGCAACCAGGTTCACGGTTGACAATAGTTGCTTTTAGCTTCACTAAATCGGTAACTGTTGTGATTCCCATTGGGTTTCCTGGTTGAACTAAAAGTCCTTCTTGCCAAACCCCAAGGGTGATCAAGACGGCACCCTTACCTCTGAGGGCTTCCCGCACGAAGGGAACGTTATATTCCCCAGTTTGCGGAGCGTACAAGTGCATCCCTGCGATGTGAACTTCACCTCGACATAAGCTACGCAATGCTGTCATGCTGTTGGCATAATGATAATGAACTCGTAGTTGCGGATGCCAACGTTCCGTCGCTTTTGCCAAGAAGGAAATCACAGGCGTACAACCAGCAATCACTACTGTGTTGTGAATTTTGCTGAGATCATCGAAAAGTCGGACTTGGACTTTATTTGTACTAGCCTGGATGGGTGCTTTACCTTCGGGGAAACTAGCAAGACTGGACTGCCTGACTATGGCAACTGCCGAACCATCAACCGGAATCATTTCTATCCGAAAAGCATCGTTCCCAACTAGGGGATAAGCGATCAATTGACCCCCAACCCGCGCTAGGCTAACTGGTATTTGCTGTCCACTGGGGACTGATTTGGTTAGAAGTGCCTCAACTTCGGGTAAATTCTCCTCTATCCAGAATAACTCCTCGACTTGGCAGCCAAGCGCCTTGGCTAAACGCAGACTAACGGCAACAGAAGGAGAACATTGTCCCGATTCCACACTACTAATAGCCTGACGGGTGACGCCAGCTATCTTAGCCAAATCTTGCTGACTCATGCCCAAGCCAGTTCTAATTGACTTCACTTTGTTGCAAACATTCACATCCAGCTTCATGAGGCTGTATCTCTGGTTTACTTATTTAGACCACAAGTTTTTGCCGTCTTCTCGCATTTGCCTTTCTCAAAGATCGGTTAATGCTTTCGTAATATTGCATACATATCGCTGAAATACTTGCCGAGTTTTTGTGACAAATAAAATTGACTTTTTGCTTGGTTATTTACTGCTTTTGTATTCCTCCTTGAGGCAAGTATAACATACACTTCGCTAAAATAATTGCTAAAGGAACTTTTTGTCTCTGTATTTGTTTGGATAAAATGTATTTATAAATACATTTTTTTCCAAATTCAATAGTAATAAGTACACGACTGTGCTACAAAGCAGATTTTGTCAACAATTTAAACTAAGGCTCTTTTATGACTCTTCTGAGAGAAAAAATACCACTGCTTCTCCAAACTTTTCAAAGTTGGCGATCGCTAACAATAGCCAATTGCGGTTAAAAGAAGGAACTTCCAACTCCAATACGGTTCAATACTGCTCGGTTAAGATAATTACAATTACGCGAAACCCTGTAGAGACGCGATTAATCGCGTCTCTACAACCAGAATTACCATAAAAAAACCTTAACCGAGTAGTATTGCAATACAGTTCGGATAAGCACCAGCCCAGAAACCGGGTTTCTCCTGCCTCCAACTACCCTTACTTTGGATATCTCATATCGAATCAGGTAGCATCTGAATGATCAAAAACCGCAGAGGCGCAGAGGAAACAGAGGAAAAGGAAGGAGAAAATATTGCGCAGCTAACGGATTTGATATCACTTTTTTAAAATGCTCATAATTGCTCACCTCAAAACAACAGAATGGACGCAATTAGTAGCTTACAAATCTTCTAGCTTCTGACTGATTGTAACCACGAATACTCTTTGCAAGTAATTTGCTCGTCGCAAGTAAATTTGCCAGATGTATGATATTCTTTATTTATGGGGAATCAAAACGCAAATGCACGATAATGGGTCAGACCTGTGGGTAAGCTAATTTTTTTAATTTTTGTGTCACAGTATTGCGGCTAATTTTTAGCACCCTTGCTGTATTTAGCATCCCACTACCATTCACTATCATGTCTATGAATAGGGTGTAGGGGGTAGGGTTTGGGGTGTGGGGAACCCCATACTTAAAAGCAGGGGTTTCAAGCTTGGACGCCGTGGACGAGTGCACTACGAAGCGAGCGAAACACATTTAGGGATATGGATATTATTCTTTTTCACTACACCCCACACCCCACACCCCATGCCCTGTTTTGGTAACAAGTTGTTTCCCTTCTGCTATTTTCCTATGTCTGACTATGTTAATGCTGTCACAATCTGGGCAGTAAAGTCTTTCAAGAAATATAACTCAATTTTGATTCGACACTCTGCTTGATTACACCATAATCTTGGAGCAAAATTAACAGATCTGGGCCATTACCGAGGTTTTTATGCGGAAGATTGCTATTTACGGAAAAGGGGGAATTGGCAAGTCCACAACGACTCAAAATACAGTGGCTGGATTGACCGATATGGGTCGTAAGGTGATGGTTGTAGGATGTGACCCGAAAGCAGACTCTACCCGGCTCCTCTTGGGGGGGTTTCACCAGAAGATTGTACTCGACACGCTGCGTAAAGAAGAAGAAGATGTGAATCTAGAAGACTTCCGCAAGGAGGGATGGGGGAAGACGCTTTGTGTGGAATCGGGTGGACCGGAACCTGGTGTGGGATGTACAGGTCGAGGTGTCCTGACATCGATTGGGTTACTGGAACAACTCGGTGGCTACGATGAAGAAGTTAGACTTGACTATACCTTTTATGATGGTGTGGGTGACGTGGTGTGCGGTGGATTTGTCATGCCCATTCGTGAACGTAAAGCTCAAGAAATTTACATCATCACTTCTGGGGAAATCATGGCAATGTCTGCCGCGAAGAACATCTGTCAAGGTATTCACAAGTATGCTCTGATCGGGGGTATGCGTCTGGCAGGATTGATCTGCAACTCTTGCAAAGTCGATCAGCAAGACGATCTGGTCAAGGCTCTGGCAGAGCAACTGGGTACTCAAATGATCTACTCTATACCCACAGACAACATAGTACAACGGGCAGAGTTCCACCGCAAGACCGTGATTGAGTATGCTCCTGACTGTGAACAGGCGCAGCACTATCGCAACCTGGCAAAAGCGATCAACCAGAACACAAATTTTGTGATCCCCAAACCTATGTCTAACGATCAGTTTGATAACCTGCTGGTGAAGTTTGGGTTGTTTCACTAGGACGATGCAGTAGAGGGTATCCCTTGTGCAAGATGTCTGGAGCAATTGGCAACCGCTTACTTAAAAAAGCCGAAAAAACTGCGTAAACTTCTAACCACCATCTGAGAAATCGGCGTTCTGAACTACGCCAAAATTTGTCTACCTCATTGAAGGAGTAGAACTCATTATGTTGACTGAAGAGGTTTTAGTCCAAAAATTTACCGCCGTA
Organism: uncultured Stigonema sp.; assembly: GCA_964657905.1. Lineage (GTDB taxonomy): Bacteria > Cyanobacteriota > Cyanobacteriia > Cyanobacteriales > Nostocaceae > Stigonema. The sequence goes on along the minus strand of CAZZXJ010000143.1, from coordinate 2,813 downwards.
GTCAAGGGGCGCTGTCCCGAACTCAGCGGGGTGCTCCAGTACTGCCACGTCGAACTCGTAAACTCCTACTGGGGGCATCCTCCAAAACTTATTCAACATTTTGTCGTATATTATCCCAACATGCTGTTTGCCTCAGTCAATGCCTACAAAGACATTTTCAGAGGCGTTGCTAGAGATATGGGGATATCGAGCGCTGTTTGCATGAACGCCACACGCATTGTCCGCGATCCGAAATCAACGTTGAAGCAAAAGAACCCCATCCTGTGGTTGGAACTCTTGTGGATAGCCGTACCAACCAGAAAAGACAATTGGCATGTAGATCAGGACTGACCGCACTCGGACTAAAGGTAGCGTTCCTGTAACCTGACGAGTCCCGTTAAGTCTCTCAAGATCGCTGCCAACCCTCACTCTTGTCGTGCAATTTTAACCAGCCCCGCCACAGTACTTGGATGCCAAAAAGATGTTATGCTAAAACGGCTGATTACAGAGTTAAATAATTGGTCACAGCGAGATAGAATTGTACGTCATCTAGAATTTTATCAAGACTTCATTATCATTTCTCTTTGCCTGGGTTTATTCTGTGTGATGCTCATCCGCCTGGTAGATATGTTCGTCTCTTTTTTGCATCCACTAGATTTACGGCAAGTAACATCTGATATTCTGTTTATTTTGATTCTAGTAGAGTTATTTCGCCTGTTAATTGACTACCTACAAGCACAGAGTATATCCGTAGGAGCAGCAGTAGAAATTACTATTGTTTCTGCTTTACGAGAGGTAATTTTACGCGGTGTTCTCGAAATTCCCCGCGATCAAATTTTTGGTATATCTGTATTTTTAGTAGTTTTAGCGGGAATTCTTGTGGCTTTACCTTGGATGTCTCGCTTTTTTGAACACGTCAAAACTGCTCACCCCGAAAAAATAGAAGAAAAAACGCAATTATTGGCTGAGAATCCTCTAGCTTCTGATTAATTGTAACTAAAAATACTCTTTGCAAAATAATTGGCAGTGGCAACTAAATTGGCAAGATGTATGATACTGTTTATATATGGAAAATCAAAAGCTGTTAACGTCGAGGCGGTTGTATTGGCTAGTTGTGCCCGAAAGTTTACCAGCATCTGTCTGTGTACTGTCTGAGAATCTCAATCCTTTTTGAGATATTGGTATTATAGCTCCTTGACTACTAACCCGACTCCATCTCCCTGGCATCTATATTGAGCGACCCTCAAAACTCAAGGCTACAATCTAGAACACAATTTCGGGCATGGTAAAAAGCATCTGTCCTCTTTATTGGTCTTGAAAAAACATAACGACAATGGCTGCGATTCTGTATTCATTTCAGCAAGCTTCTACTTATCAAAATGAAACTACGCTGTGAAAACCATCTTCATGATGAGAATTGCTGCTGTTATTTGGACAGATTTTAAGTCCAAATAGAGTCGTTATAGAAGTCAAAAGATTCTGATTGTTAAGCGTTAGGACTTAGGACTTAGTTGTTGGTTATTAGCCACTAACCCTTCGGGTGACGCTTGTTCCGACGCGCGAGTACGCGTTCGCCCTTGGCGTCTCCCCGAGTGAGAAGATCGCTGCGCTATGGTCAGTTGCTTCAAGTCGGGGAACCCTAGTCGAGCACTGGCTCACCACTAACCATTAACTACTAACTAATATCTTGAGTAAAATACCATGCTTAAGTACCTTCCGTCTCTGAATGACCATAATTTACCGTATCCGGATACAGTGCATCCTATCGTTGTCCATTTTGTGATTGCGATGGTGTTATTTGCTTTCTTGTGTGATGTCATAGGGTACTTTACCGATAATCACCGTCTGTTTGAGGTGAGTTGGTGGAATATGTTTTTCGCTACAATCTCCATCTTCGTCGCCATCATGTTTGGTCAATTTGAAGCAGGTTTGGCAGAACCTTATAACGCAGTTGAACCAGTGCTCAATATACATGCGTTCCTTGGCTGGTCACTTTCAGGAATTCTTGCAGCTATTACAGCTTGGCGTTATGTGATTCGTTCCCGCACTCCACAAAAGATATCAGTTTATTACCTAGCAGCAGGGCTGCTTTTGACTGTTTTAGTAGGCATACAGGTGTACTTCGGAGATCAACTTGTTTGGGTATATGGGCTACACACTGTGCCAGTTGTTGAAGCCGTGAAGGAGGGCTTGCTACAATGAACCCTGAAATTATTGACCAATTGAAAACTCAGCTTGGAGCAAATGGGTTACCCTATGCCATACCCATTCACCCAAATCTAGTCCATTTCACTCTGGGTTTGTTCATTATTGGTATTGCCTTTGATCTCATTGGTACGCTATTCCCCCTAGAACAACCAATCTTCAAGTTTTTGGCAATTCCTGCTACTCGTTCCAACTTCTTTGATGTTGGCTGGTACAATACACTGGCTTCAGCAGTCATCACATTTTTTACCGTGGCAGCAGGTTTTTACGAAATTATGTTGGCAGAACCATCCACTGGGGTAAAGAGTGCCTGGGGATTGCAAGGGATGGAAACAATGCTTTTGCATGGTGTCGGTGGTGTTTTTCTTCTAGCGCTAATTGTTGGCATGACTATTTGGAGAGGATTTCAGCGCTATATCTGGCGTAAAGATTACAGTCAACAAGTGCAGTGGACCTATTTACTTTCCGGGCTGTTCATCATGCTCCTCATGTACATCCACGGTACACTCGGAGCGCAGCTAGCTGCTGAGTTTGGGGTTCACAATACCGCTGATATGTTGTTGCGATTGGCCAAAAAAACCGACTAACTGCTGAAGTTATCAATGTTAGTCCTTTGTCATTAGTCATTT
>CAZZXJ010000142.1:0-11767 GCA_964657905.1 uncultured Stigonema sp. | reverse complement strand
TATTGACTATTAACTATTGACTTTTGACAACACAACTAATTGCTTCTCAGGCAACTGGGTATACTCAGCAACAATTTTGCGGAATTGCTCTCCCTCAATTGTTTCCTGTTCTATTAATAAATCCACAAGACGGTCTATCAAAGCTCGGTTTTCACGGATGATGCGACAGGCTTCTTGATAGCAGGAAGTTGCTAGTGCCCGTACTTGGTGATCAATCTTAGTAGCCATTTCTTCCGAATACTCGGAGCGATTCACCCAATCTCGACCGAGAAATACATCGCTATTCTGAGTTTCCAGAGCCACTAACCCCAACTCAGACATACCGTACATAGTCACCATCTTACGGGCGAGATTTGTCACCATTTTCAGGTCGCCGCTGGCTCCGCCTGTAACTTCATCTTCGCCAAAAACTTCTGCTTCTGCTGCCTTTCCTCCTAAAGTCATAGTTATATTATCTTTCAGCCAAGCCCGAGTATAAAGACCACTGTCAATTATGTCTTCATTGAGAATCTGCTGAGAAAAACCACCAACTCCACCAGAACGAGGAATAATTGTCACCTTATTTAAGGGGTCAGAATTTTCCAAGAGTGTAGCCAACAGAGCGTGTCCTGCCTCATGATAGGCAATCAATCGCTTTTTCTTGCTATCCAAAAGCGGGTTGAGAGTTAGCCCAATTGTCAGTCGGTCAATGGCGTCGTCAATTTCTATTGGCGTAATTGCCTCCTTACGTCTACGTGCAGTGAGAATAGCCGCTTCGTTGAGGAGGTTAGCTAAATCTGCCCCCGTAAAACCTGGTGTCCGGCGGGCGACCACTTCCAAGGAAACTGATGGGTCAATTTTTTTGTTGCGAGAATGGACTTTTAAAATTTCCAGACGACCTTTTCGGTCAGGTGCATCAACAATCACTTGTCGGTCAAACCTTCCTGGTCTAAGCAGCGCTGCATCTAGTACATCAGGCCGGTTAGTCGCAGCAATAATAATAATGCCGTTGTTACCTTCAAAACCGTCCATTTCAGTGAGCAGTTGGTTGAGGGTTTGTTCCCGCTCATCGTTACCGCCACCGATGCCCGCACCCCGCTGTCGTCCCACGGCGTCGATTTCATCGATAAATATTAGGCAGGGGGCATTTTCTTTGGCTTTTTTGAACAGGTCGCGGACGCGAGATGCACCCACACCAACAAACATTTCTACAAATTCAGAACCGGAGATGCTGAAGAAGGGGACACCTGCTTCACCAGCAATAGCTTTTGCCAGCAGGGTTTTACCAGTTCCCGGAGGTCCGACTAACAGCACTCCTTTGGGAATGCGAGCACCGACTGCGGTAAATTTTTCTGGTTGTTTAAGGAAGGTGACGACTTCTTGTAGTTCTTCTTTGGCTTCTTCAATACCTGCTACGTCCTCAAATTTCACTCCAGTTTTTGCCTCCATTTGGAAGCGAGCTCTAGTTTTGCCAAAGTTCATTGCTTGGCTAGAGGCATTAGTAGAGCGGCGCAGAAACAATAGCATTAAAGCAACTAGCGGCAAAATCCACATGAGGTTGATTAAAAGTCCTACAGCAGCCCTGCTGTTAGCAGAGGAAACCTCCGCAAAATCAACTTTATTATTTTCTTTGAGTTTGTTAATTAACTCTGTGTTTTGCTCAAAAAGCCTTACCTGTTGCGGTGGTGTATCTGGCTTTTGCCCGTCTAGATACACCCTTGCTACCTGTTCGGTTTCGTCAAGCTCTACTTTTTTGACTTCCCCCTTCTCAATTTTTTTGATCAATTCGCCATACGTTAGGGAGTCGCGCTCTGCTTTTTGCGCCAGCGCGGGAGTTCCTCCTAAAATTCCAGGCAACATGATCAAGCTGGCAGCCAGCGCTCCAGTCAAACCTGAACGCTTTCTCGGTCGCTGTTTCATGGTCTTTTTCCCAAAACTTTTCATAATAATTACCCTTTGTCTGCTGGCATCACCTGAACACTGGTTTTTCTGCCGATTTTTCTAGCAAGAATCGAAATAATTGTTTTCTAACTTTCTAGTGTAGCTTCCAAAAAAAACCATTCCCACGTCTCTTGCGATATATATCGCTTTCTGAGTGCATTATTTTAAGTAGGGGCGCTCCTACCGTTCGCCCTTATTCAGGGGAGTTACAAGCTTTTAGCAGAAAAATTTCCCGAAAACAGGAATTTGACATACTACGTCACAAATAGCTAGAATATTCACATAGTCGTAATGATTCCGTATTTAAAATATCTATCTTTTGAGAGTGTAAAAAGTTATTTAAGCTAGTTAGTAATTTGTGGACTGATTATGGTAAAAATTGTTGGTATTGGTGGTAGTTTAAGACCCGATTCTTACACTCACATGGCTTTGGGTTTAGCCGCACAACGGGTAGAAGCCCTAGGTGCAGAAGTAGAAATTCTGGATTTGCGGCGTCTTCAGTTGCCGTTTTGTGATGGGGGAGATGAGTATCCTGGGTATCCAGACGTTCAGCGGTTGCAAGATACGGTCGGTGGCGCTGATGGGTTAATTTTGGCAACACCAGAGTATCACGGCGGTGTTAGTGGTGTTTTAAAAAATGCCCTTGATTTGATGAGTTTTAAGCAATTGTCTGATAAAGTGACGGGACTGGTTAGCGTTTTGGGGGGACAGCCTAACAGCAACGCCCTGAATGAACTTCGGGTGATTATCCGCTGGGTACACGGTTGGGTGATTCCCGAACAAATTTCTATTGGGCAAGCGTGGAATGCTTTCAGCCCTGAAGGTAAACTACTGGATAACAAACTCTCCCAACGCTTTGATGAATTTGCTCAGAGTTTAGTTGAAAACACTTGTAAGCTGCGAGGCGTCGATTAGAGGACAAATTGAAATCGAAACGACGGGAAGCTCCGACACGGTGAAGTTGTTACTCTCTAGGTCGGAGCGTCTTCTCCTCTTTACGTCAGAAACGGTTAAAAGATAGGGGCGATCGCTCTATTTAGTAACGTCTGGATGCTTCTTGGCCCAAGCCTCCAAGAACCCAAGGGTCACTTTGGACTCGTTGCTTTCAGCTAATCCGCTACCGAAGAATGCGCCGACGTCCTTGAAGTCGCTCCCACCGGCTAGATCCGACAAGCTCCGGAAAGCGATGAAAGGGATCTCGTTAGCGTAAGCGACGTGGGCGAATGCTGCGGTTTCCATGTCCAGCGACACCGCCTGAATAGTTTTGAATAGATAGCTCCTGTAGTTGGGATTGGCGAGGAATACTGATGCCGAAACGCCCCTACCACCGCGTCGCACCTGAGGCTGAGTTGACACACACAACGTCGGTTTCGTTGGACCACATTGATCGAGTTGGGGATTGACAGTCCGCGCCACCGCGAGCATCTCCGGGTCGGCTGCATAATCGAACTTGTACTCGCCATTGGGGAAGTTTGATTTGTTCCTCACGAAGGTATCCCGAATAAACAAGCCAGTACCAACTGAACCGTTCGGCGTCGGGACTTGATAATCAGAATTCGCCTCACTGGTGAAGTTAGACAGCTTCAATCCCAGACACAAGAGGTTTCCCGGCGCTCCGCAGGGGGCGGGGACATTGCTGTCTCCGTTCCAGTAAACCTCCAACGGGAGCGACCACCTATCAGGGATGACAACGTCGCCAATGTGGTTCTGTGGGTTAACGCCACCCGCAATGCCGCTGAGCAGCAGGTGATGAACTTTGAAGTGGTCGATCATCAACTGGGTAAGCATTGAGGCATTCTCGATGCTTACCCCAGTTAAGACCATCACTACACGATTACCTCTGAGTTGCCCAGTCGCGAAGGTATTGCCGTTGATGATGTACTGACGCTTGTTGGTGGTCTGTGCCAGTAGGATGTCTGCCTCATTGCCGAACGCTGAGACGATACCTAGGCGCGACGTACATTCAGTGAGACAAAGTTTCGTCTTTTCATGGTTCTTATTCTGAGCACTAGCTCGTGCCACACCCAACGTCAGGCAGAAAAGAGCAATTGCACAGATGCGCTTTATTTTCCAATAAGACATGTGATATTCCTCCATGAATTCAAGAGATTTTGTTAATCAAGACCACATCACAAAAATCTCAGGGATCTAGCAGCAAGAGTAATAATTTTTATAATAAATAGTGTATACTTTATATGATTTGAATGAAGATTTTATGAAAATCTTCCAGTTCCACTTTTTCAACTTTTTAATTGAGATACTAGGAAAAGTAGAATAAACGTGAATATTTGTCAGATCAGGTTTTCTCACCCCTAACCCCCTTAAAAAGGGGGGAAGATAGCCCCCTTTTTAAAGGGTGTTGGAGAATCTTTTAGGGTTGGAGATCACTAAAAGAGATGTATTGGAACAAGCTTAATAAAAGAATTTGGCTAAATTACAGAAATTTTTAAGCTCCAATGAACACCAGTTTGTGTAACACTACCCCTAATGATGATGGTGATAATGAGCAACAGCCGACTGAGGGTTAACTGTCATTGCTTCGTCAGACAACAGTTGGGCAATATGAGAATTTGCCCATTCTGCTACCATCGCCAAGAATTTGGGATCGTCATTGACGCAAGGCATCTGCACGTAGTTTAAATTAGGATGCTTCTTGTGCAGAGCATGAATGATATGGTGTACGTCCAACAGCGTTTCGTGATTTTCTGTAGCAAAGCCAATTGGCATAAATATGACGGCTTTAGCACCCAATTGAATAAGGTTCTTCGCCGCTTGTTCCGCATTAGGCTGCGTCCATTCAATTAAGGGTGTGTCGTGGTTCAGCCAACCAACGGAAATCAGGGGGTAGCGGTTGATCAACTGATCGCGTACCAAATCGTAGAGTGTCTGACTCTCAGTAATCCCAGAAGTGAATCCTTTGGCTTTGTGGGGACAACCGTGGTTCATCAAGATAATGCCAATTTCAGAAGGTAGGTAAGCACTGGCTAAGTCCGCAGTGATTTTCTCTTCGACAAGATGGGCCATCAAATTGATGTATTCCGGTTCATTGTAGAAAGAGGGAATGTAGCGGAGTCCTTTTACCCAGTGTTCATTACCATCAGCCAAGTGGGATAAAGCTTTGTTAACTTGCTCGATCGCAATGCCGCTGGTGAAAATAGAATCAACTACCAGCAATGGGTAAATGAGTAGTTTATCGAAGCCTTGGTTTTTAATTTCTGCCAAAACTTGTTCGGGGAGGAAGGGGGCGCAGAAGTTGAAGGCTTTGAAGACTTGGACTCCATCACCCCACTTTGCCTGTAGGTCCTTTTCAATGCCAGCGCGTTGCTTTTCAAAGATGGCGTTGTGTGGGGAGATAAAGTCGTGATGCTGGTGTCCCCACTCATGGCGATCAAATAACGCCAAAATCTGTGCTATTGGAGGATAAATCCAGGTTGGCACTGGTGCGAATTTTGCTGTCAGTAGATTTAACGCCTGTTCGTTATAGTTAGCAAAATCTTCGTAACTTTCGACTTCGCCATAGCCCATGAGTAAGACAGCTACTCGGTGTTGACTGGATAATTTTTCTTGGGTGTGTTGTAATTTTTCCGGTGTAGCAACCACAATGAATTCCTCTATACAACGAAAGTGGAGAAGAGCAGCTATAACCTTGTTATTTTTCTTACTGTTAAAGCTCTAGTCAATTATAATCCCCTCCCCCTGGAGGGGATACATAAAAAGAGGTAAATTAGGGAGTTAACCCTGCTCCTCCTATCGGCTGAATTAATTTATGAGCCGTTAATAATAGATCTTGTGTTAGCTAATTACTGAAAGCGCTTAATTGTAGGCACTGCCCACCATAAGAGGCAATTGGTGGGCAGTGCCCACCCTACACTAAGTTAGTAAACAGTATTATAATATACTTAATTGTGCGGTTAAGATAATTATAAAGTGCTGATAAATACTTTATTTAGTAGCAATTATTCGTGTAAATAAGCAAAAAATGTTACATCTACATTATGACAACAGCTAACTCAAAGACATATGAGTATAATAATTTGCCCTGGAATCCATGAAGCAGGATTAACTCAGAGTTTTGTATCAAGTTTGCAAGAGCAATCTGATAGATCAACTTTTCTAAATTCAGTGAATATACTGATTTTTCCGGGAAAAGGTTTTTTCGCTTTGTCAGGATTTCACATTTTGCAGTTTTTACACCAACGCTTGGTCAGCTTGAGCCAACCAGTTTTATTTATCAGCTTTAGTGCTGGTGTCTTAGGGGCAATAGTTGCTGCTTACCAGTGGCAATTGTTGGGAGGACACGTTAAAGCTTTTATTGCTATAGATGGATGGGGTGTGCCGCTCGGGGGAAACTTTCCGATCCATCGCATGAGCCATGATTATTTCACTCACTGGAGTTCTTCATTGCTTGGTACAGGGCAAAATAACTTTTATGCAGATCCACCTGTTGACCATTTAGAAATGTGGCGATCGCCCCAAAATGTCCAAGGCTGGTGTACAGACTTCTCTGGTGAGAACTCACAGAGCAACCAACGTCTGAGTGCAGCAGAATTTGTAGATATGCTTGTAAAACACTATAAAGAAAATTAGTCTGGAAAACAGATTTTGCCAGCGAAAGTAAGAATAATGGAGTCAACATGGGGAGAATGAGGGGGACAAATCAATTAAAAATTAAAAATTTTTAATTTTGCATTTTTAATTCTTGTACTCCCTCATCTCCCCAACCCCACCCACTCCCTATTTGTAATGTTACCCACTGAACCTACTGCCAATAACGGGTTTGGCGCCCTGCTAAAAAACCGTGGTTTCATGCTCCTGTGGATTGGGCAAATGGTGTCCCAGTTAGCAGATAAGGTATTCTTCGTTTTAATAATCGCCTTAATGGAGAAATACCCACCACCTACAGGGTTGGCGCCAAACTCCATGTACTCAACTTTGATGGTGGCGTTTACAATACCAGCGATTTTATTCGGGTCTGCTGGAGGCATCTTTGTTGATCGCTTTCCCAAAAAGTTAATTTTGGTTAGTTCTGATGTCCTGCGCGGTTTATTCACACTGTTGATTCCCTTTTTCCCACAGCAGTTTTTCATTCTGTTGCTACTTACTTTTGCCGTCTCCACAGTGACACAGTTTTTTGCACCAGCAGAGCAAGCTGCTATCCCTGTTTTGGTGCAGCGAAATAATTTGCTAGCTGCTAATGCACTGTTTAGCAGCACGATGATGGGAGCTTTAATTGTTGGCTTTGCAGTCGGAGAGCCGATATTGAGTTTGGCTCAAGCTTGGATCAAACAAGACTATGGTGAAGAGCTTGTGGTTGGTTTGTTATACCTTGTATCTGGTGCAAGCATACAATTGATTAACTTTAAAGAAAATATACAGACGAGAGAACCTCAGACATTAATGAATCCTTGGGCTGACTTCAAAGAGGGGTTGCGCTATCTCAAGAAAAACCGTCTATTATTGAATGCCATGCTGCAAATTGTGACTTTGTATTGTGTATTTGCAGCCTTAACAGTGCTGGCGATTAGATTAGCGGCAGAGTTTGGCTTGAAAGAGAAACAATTTGGCTTTTTCCTAGCAGCCGCTGGGGTGGGTATGGTACTAGGCGCAGGAATTTTGGGTCACTGGGGCGAAAAATTACATCGCAAGCCCTTACCCTTAGTTGGATTTTTGATCATGGCGCTGGCTTTAGGATTATTCACTTTTGTCCACAACTTAGGGCTGGCTCTTGGACTCTGTGCTTTTTTGGGTGTGGGTGCTTCCTTAATTGGTGTGCCAATGCAAACTTTAGTTCAACAACAAACTCCACCAACAATGCTGGGTAAAGTCTTTGGCTTTCAAAATCACGCTATCAACATTGCTCTTTCCTTACCACTGGCAATTACTGGTCCAGTCACGGATGCTCTGGGCTTGCGAATTGTCCTAATCGGAATGAGTATCATCGTGGCTGCTGTCGGTATTTGGGCTTGGCTCAATACCAGCCGCGTATTAGAAGATGTGATTTAGATAGATTCCTGTCATAATTGCTCCTTATATAAAAAATCTGAAAATGTTTTAAGATTTGACGAAAGTATAAATTATCATGGAAGATCGACAGCAAGATGTCAGCATAAACTTAGCAACTGCGTGAGGTTTGACTGTGCGTTCACCAAGTGTCTCCACTGGAGATTTGCATTCACCAACGAGTTCTCCACAAACCGAGAATCAGACCCAGTCCAATGTCTCTCTATCGCCAGTGGTCGTTACGACCAGGCGTGCATCTGGAGGTTTTGCCCTGCTTGACAGCCTCAGACGCCACGGCGTTGAGTATATTTTTGGTTATCCTGGTGGTGCAATTCTGCCGATTTACGACGACCTGTATAAGGTAGAAGCTAGTGGTGGTAGCATTAAGCACATTCTGGTAAGACACGAACAAGGCGCAGCACATGCCGCTGATGGCTACGCCCGTGCAACAGGGAAGGTAGGAGTGTGCTTTGGCACTTCAGGTCCTGGGGCAACTAATTTGGTAACGGGGATTGCCACCGCCTACATGGACTCAATCCCAATGATTGTTGTCACAGGACAGGTATCACGGGCGGTAATCGGTACAGATGCATTTCAAGAAACAGATATCTACGGGATTACGCTACCGATCATCAAGCACTCTTATGTCGTGCGCAACACAAAAGACATGGCGCGAATTGTTGCCGAAGCCTTCCACATCGCTAGCAGTGGGCGTCCAGGACCAGTTTTGATTGATGTCCCTAAAGATGTGGCGTTAGAGGAATTTGACTATGTGCCTGTGGAACCGGGTTCGGTGAAGTTACCGGGATACCGTCCCACAGTGAAGGGGAATCCACGGCAGATCGGTGCAGCAATCAAGTTGATTCGTGAAAGTCGCCGTCCGTTGTTGTATGTGGGTGGGGGTGCGATCGCATCATCTGCTCATGAAGAAGTTAAACAACTGGCTGAATTATTTAATATCCCCGTAACCACAACCTTGATGGGGATCGGTGCTTTTGACGAAAATCATCCCCTCGGTTTAGGAATGCTGGGGATGCACGGTACCGCCTATGCGAACTTTGCTGTCTCTGATTGCGACTTGCTGATTTGTGTTGGTGCAAGATTTGATGACCGCGTCACTGGCAAGTTGGATGAATTCGCCAGCCGCGCCAAAGTGATTCACATTGACATCGATCCTGCAGAAGTTGCCAAAAACCGGATTCCAGATGTGCCAATCGTTGGCGATGTGCGGAACGTATTGACTGACTTGTTGCGGCGGTGCAAGCAAACAGGGTCAACGGGTACACCAAATCAAACCCAAGAGTGGCTGAACCTGATCAACCGTTGGAAGGAAGAGTATCCTCTGGTGGTGCCGCAATATCCTGACAGCATCTCGCCGCAAGAGGTGATTGCAGAACTCAATCGCCAAGCACCTGACGCTTACTACACCACAGATGTGGGTCAACATCAAATGTGGGCAGCACAATTCTTGAAGAATGGTCCTAGGCGCTGGATTTCTAGTGCTGGTTTGGGAACGATGGGTTTCGGTTTACCTGCTGCAATGGGTGCTAAGGTGGCGTTTCCTGATGAAGAAGTTATCTGTATTAGCGGCGATGCTAGTTTCCAAATGAATTTGCAGGAATTAGGAACGCTTGCACAATACGGGATAAATGTCAAGACTGTGATTATTAATAATGGCTGGCAAGGAATGGTGCGCCAGTGGCAACAAGCCTTCTACGGCGAGCGTTACTCATGCTCGAATATGGAGGTAGGGATGCCAGATGTTGAGTTGTTGGCACAGGCTTATGGGTTGAAGGGTATGGTGATAAGCGATCGCGCTCAGTTAAAAGATGCGATCGCCCTCATGTTGGCTCATCAAGGTCCAGTTATAGTGAATGTTCATGTGACCAGGGACGAAAACTGTTACCCAATGATACCTACTGGCAAGAACAATGCACAGATGATTGGCTTGCCACGTCAGCCCCAGAAAGCCTCACTAGAGCCTATTTATTGCAGCAACTGTGGTGCGAAAAACCAACCCACTCACAGCTTCTGCCCTGAGTGTGGCACTAAGTTGTAGAGTGAAGTAGTCAGGAGTCAGAAGCCTGGAGCCAGAATGGTTCTTGGACTACTAGTGACGACCTATATTCCAGCCCCATCCCCGTGTAAGTAGGTTTATCCCCGACTCCTGACCAAGCCCCTTTGGGGCGGGGTGTAGGGAAAAACTTAGCCCCAAAAAAAGGATACAAGCCCCTGCTTTCAGGTATGGGAAAAATAAAAAAGATGTGTTGCGTTTCGACGTACGTACGAGAAACACGGCGTCCTTTTTTGAAACCCCTGCTTTTAAGTACTTGTCATTACCAACATCTTTTAAACATGAGAAGAGGCAAAATTAGCACCCCAACACATATCCTGTAGCCGATTCCAGCCGCGCCAGAGAGTCTGCCAACCAGGAGGACCATCAGACTTGCGACCAATAAAACCGCCTAAACGTGCGATCGCAATCCAAAATTCACCCAGTGTTAAATCTTCTGACAACAATCCAAGACGAGCAACTAAGATTTTTAACATCTCTTTTGGCACAAACTGTTGTGCGGGGATTTGAGGATGGCTGCGACTGAAGGTACGCAACTGTAACAATCTCACAGCGACAATGGCGAAAAAGCCAAGTATTGTCACTAAAGAAGAAGCAGACTCTAATTGACGCTTTTCCACAGCGCAACCAGTTTTGAGACACTTGTGATACTCTTCAATCAACCAACGTGTGGCATACCAGTCAAGTTGCATCAGGGCGTCTGGAGCATCACTCACAGGTACAGTAGTAAATAGAATCCATTCCAAATCCCCATCTGCTTCCCAACAGTGAATACACCAACCCGAAATCGGCTTTTGTTTTCGTTCACTGCCTATTGCTGGCGCTTGAATTGTCAATGCTGACCAAGCTACTTGTAAATTCACAGTGCGTTTGGGTTCGCCGTCGCGACCACGCAGTACCATGGTTTTTAATGCCATTGGTTCTAACGAGCGGGCAAACGCCTTCAAATATCCTTTAGTGCCATCAGCTTTTTGAATGACGCGGTTTTGGGTGACTCGTAGTAGACATTGCCAGGAAAGTGCTTTGGCACGTCTAACATAGGAGAAAATGTCACTGCCTCTATCTCCCACACTCACCCAGATTAAATCTGTTTCCGGGGCAGGCGCTTTGCCGATGAACTCGACCATCTCTGCCCAAATTTCTCCTTCGCTCTGAGTTCTCAATAGTTCTGGTACAATTTCCGCATTCAAGTCGTGATTGTCATTGCTACGCATCCAAGGTATTTGTCCTGCCAGCCCCAAGACTTGTGGATTTCCTGGTATTGGTATTACCGCGAGACAACTGTGTAGCATAATACCTTGTCCCCTACCGTCTCCGATATGTCCTAATCCCTTGACGCTTCGATGCTGTGTGTAGTCAAGTTCTGACGTGTCTTGGATGAATAAAACAACATTGGCTGGGCTGTTTTGCGCCAAGTCTCTTGTTGCTGTAGTATGAGGTTTGATCAACGCAGTGTGAGTGACATCTTCTTCCGCAAATAATCGATACGCGGCACGAATTTCATTCCACCCTTCCATAATATTTGGTAGGCTCGCTTGCGGGTTGGCGGCGATCGCAGCACCGACGGCGATCGCTCTATCTGTCCTGCGGCTATCTCCCAACTCAGCATCTCCCCATTGTTTTATTGCCCAAGTCTGGAGATTTGTGAAGTTTTCCAGATTCATACTCTGACTCTAATACACCTCAAGTCCACTTTAAAAGATGTTGGTAATGACAAGTACTTAAAAGCAGGGGTTTTAGCGGTACGCAAGCACGATATTTAAACAGATTGCA
>CAZZXJ010000141.1:0-11802 GCA_964657905.1 uncultured Stigonema sp. | reverse complement strand
GTGATAAAAGAGTATATAGGATAATGCCGTGATATATCAAAAAAAATAAAAAAAAACCAATTAAATAATCAATAATTTCATAATTTATAATTTTAAAGCACATTGACGCGACCATCGTCGCGGAGGTAAAGTGAGCGATCGCCTGGAGAATGCCATTGAGGACGAAGTTCTAGTCGCAGTGTGCCAAAGTTTGGTTTAGAGACAATTGCCCTGAGTGGTGACCCCACTTCATCCCAGAACACTAAAGACACATTTGGGATAGTAGCATCTAAGAGATCCAACTGTAATTTTTGTCCAGGTTGCAGGGGAATTGGATCAGTGCCATACAGTTTCTCGAGTTTTACTAAACTGGATGTGCTATTTACTACTTCTATGCGGATGCGTTGACCAGGTGTAAACTGAATTGGTTGTGAACCACACTGAGAAGCACAGGTTCCAGCGAGTATCACGTTAGGGTTTTGAGTTGCTCCTAAGATTAAACCTGTGACTATTAAGGTTGCAGATACGAACTTAGACATAGAATCAGGACTTACTGGCTAAGAGTCTGTGAATTTTAATACCTCAGACTAACACCGTAGACGACGGTTTGAGTAGCCTTATTGTAAGAGGAGTCAGGAGTCAAGTTGCTGCGCGACAATTCATAATTATTAATACCCTAATTACGAATTACGAAATTATTTCTATTCTGGCTCCTGGCTCCTGACTCCTGACTCCTGACTACTTTTTTATATCATGCATATCTCTCACTATTTTGGTAACGAGCTTTCTTCCTACAAATTTTACAGACGTAGCCAGGATTTTATTGATCACACCTGGAATGACAACAGTTTTGTTTGCCATTAAACCGTCATAGCCAATCTTGGCCACGGTTTCTGAATCCATTATCCTCCAAGCATCGGCATCTTTTGCCTTGGACATGGCAGATGTTTGTTGAAATCCAGATGCTGTTGCTCCTGGACAAAGAACGGTCACGGTGACACCTGTACCCTCTAATTCATTAGCGATCGCTTCTGAAAATGATAAGATATAAGCCTTAGTGGCAAAATAAACCGCCATCAGAGGTCCTGGTTGAAAGGCAGCAAACGAGGCAACGTTTAATATTTTTCCATAACCTTGCTTGACCATGTCCTTGAGGAATAATTTAGTTAAATGGGTGACACACACCACATTTACCTGTAGCATTTCCAATTCAGTAGTAAGGTCGGTTTCATTAAAGAATCCATAGCTACCAAATCCTGCATTATTCACTAGCACATCAACATTGATTGATGCTTGTTGCAGCAGAGTAAAAATTTCTTCTACTGATTTTTGTATGGATAAATCTTTGGCAATTGCTTTGACAAAAATCCCATATTTCTGTTGCAATTCATCCGCAATTTTAATAAGCTTTTCTCCTCGCTTATCTACTAAAACTAGATTGTAACCATCCTGCGCGAATAAAAGCGCGAATTCGTAGCCTATTCCACCAGAAGCCCCAGTAATTAGAGCAGTTTGTTGACGCTGAGCTTGAAATGTTGTATTCATATAGCAACCCTATTTAAGTAGTGCGATCGCAGTAAACATAGAGTAAAGGCAGTTTTAGCTAACTCAATCAGTTCAGCTAAAAAGTATTCAGCAACACTGATTTTTTATCAATTTAAATCTATGTTTACTTATCTGTGTTGCCAAAGTGCTAATCCTTAAATTTAAATTTATGTCCACTCATCTATAAAGTCAACATATTTAAAATTAGATAAAATATAAATAACACTGATACTTCGGTATTTATTGATTGTTAAATTTTAAAAAATATACTTTTACAATCAATACGATAGGAGCAAACGACCGTTCACCCTTAGTCGTCACCCCTTTTTAAGGGGCGTTGGGGGCAATACTGCTCGGTTAAGATAATTACCCTGAACGCGAAACCTTGTAGAGACGCGATAACCCTTGTCTCTACAACCAGAATTCCCATCAAAAAAACCTTAACCGAGTAGTATTGGCGTTGGGGGGATCAAAGCCTTAACTGAACCGGAATAACGGAATAAAAAAATCGGGCTTCTTCGGAGCAGATGCGAAGAAACCCGGTTTTTTTCACAAATACAATTTGAAAAAAATGCAGTTACAGGTAATACCTAACAGTGGTAACAACTCGACTTTTATTAGCCCGTAAAGCTGACTTCAATAACACCTCTGTTGGATTGTGCAAAAAACTCTCCCACCAATTACGTGGTATAAAAGCCGGAATAACGATGGTTGTAAAAACAGATGGATGGCACGCTTCAAAATCACCGATAAAATTGAGAACTGGTTCAATCAAAGCGCGATAGGGAGAGTCAATAATTTCCAAAGAAATATCTGATTCTAGTTTTCGCCATTGTTCTTGCAGTTTTTCTCGGTCTGTATAACCAATATCTACATGAAGTGCAACAATTTCATCAGCAATGGTGCGTGCATAATCCAAAGCATCTAGAGTTCCCCGGTTAAGTTGCCCGACGATAACCACAGCAGGGTGAGTAACGACTGCTGGTTTAGGTGTGGGAGTATAAGCTCTAGGCGGCAGTCCCTCAACACTGAGACGTTGTGTTACGTGTTCATAGTAACGATGAATAGCTAAAAATAGGCTGACGATCAGAGGAATTGCGACTGCGACTACCCAAGCTCCTGCTATGAACTTTGTCTGCAAGATTACAAGCAGAACGATTGCTGTAGTAATGGCTCCCAAGCCATTCATAAAAGCTCTAGCTTGCCAACCCGCTAAACTCTCTTTAAACCAGTGCCGTACCATTCCAGCTTGGGAGAGGGTAAAGGAGGTGAACACACCTACGGCATAAAGAGAAATCAGTCGGTCAACACTGCCTTTAAAGACAACAATCAGCGCAGCACCAAATAAGCTGAGCAAAATAATGCCGTTGGAGAAGACCAAACGCTCGCCCAGCAGTGCTAATTGTCGGGGCGCAAATCCATCGCGAGCTAAAAGGGAGGAAAGTCTGGGAAAGTCCGCATAGCTGGTATTGGCGGCTAAGAGTAAAATCAACAGCGTAGCAATTTGGACAAAGTTGTAGAACAAACCATTGCCTAAGATGCTGTGACTTAACTGAGAAATTACGGTTTCTTTTGGGTTGGGAACAATATGATAAACATTCGCAAAGTGAGTGATGCCGAGAAACATTGATCCGAGAATCAAGCCCATGTAAAGCATGGTAAGCCGGGCATTTTTCCATTCTGGGGGCTTAAAGGCTGGAACACCATTGGATATTGCTTCTACCCCTGTGAGCGCTGTACACCCCTGAGAAAATGCCCTCAAAATCAAAAATACACCAAGTGGTTCTGCTGCTTGGATGACGGGAGGACTCACATGGATTTGTCCAGTGAACTGGTTATAGAAACCCACGGCAAGCATGATAAAAACACTGACAATAAAGGCATAAGTCGGAATCATAAAAATTCTGCCTGATTCCCTTACACCCCTGAGATTTGCCAGCATGATTAAAAAAACAAACAGTAAGCAGAGTTCTACTTTGAAATGTTGCAGCCATTGCAACATTGGAATTGAAGTGAGGTTATCTACCCCTGAAGCAATACTGACGGTGACTGTGAGGACATAGTCAATCATCAGCGAAGCGGCTGCTACTAAACCAGGATAGATTCCTAAGTTTTCATGAGCAACGATGTAGGCTCCACCGCCACTGGGATAGGCGCGGATTGTTTGTTGATAGGACAGGGTAATGATCAGTAGCAGCAGTGCGATCGCCAAAGCAATCCATATAGATTTACCGAGAACCGCAGTACCTGCTAATACGAGAACTTTTAAGATCTCTTCGGTCGCGTAAGCTACGGAGGAGAGAGCATCCGAGGAAAGAACCGCCAAAGCGGCGGCGTTGCTCAATCGTTCTTCACTATGAGCGCTTGTCGGTAGTGTACGACCGAGTAAAAACTGCTTTATCCGAGGGTAGAAGGACATATAACGTCCACCAGGCAAGTGTTTTCCCTCCTTGCTCAGTTGGATAAATATTTAACCATAGAGCAAGGAATATAGCAATTTTGGCAGATTCCTAAACAATTTACATTGAACTTAAATTTTAAAGAAAACTCAGTTGAGTATCTACACCACGCACCAACAGTTGATTTTGAGATTGCTGTTCATCAGTTGCTCCTTCTGCGCAAATTTCCCCATCATCTGCTAGCAACTTGTGCGCAGCTTCCAGCATCGATACTGCTATATCCTTGAGGTCTTCGCGGTTGTTTAAGTAAGTTTTCAATGCTTCCATGGGGTTGATGCTGCTACTGGCTGTCAATTCGGGAATGCGGGGTCGAGCCAACTGGCTTACCAATTCTGGTTGAATAGTGTAGGTGTGCGCTGCACTCAAGGCATCATGCAGCAAGGAACTATCGATGAGATCCAACTGCTCGGATCGGAGTTTGTAAATTAATCTAACTACAGTATCTTGAATATCGTACTTGGCGATCGCTTTCATGATTGCCGGTTGTGGGTCTTCTAGCTTCGATATATCCACCGCGATCGTTCGGAAAGTCCGAGCTGGCAAAGGACAAAATTCCCACTGAGCGCTTTTGCCCTCTAATTCTATAATCACATAGCCTTTGTCTTCCTTTTCTTCGCTAAAATCCACCCGCTCAATACTTCCTGGATAAATTACTGGAGGGTTGTTAGATTTATTCAGGTTCTGGTGGCGGTGAACGTGTCCTAACGCGACATAGTCAAAGCTAGGTCGTGTAAGCATTGATAAGGGAATCGTAAAGCCTTTACCCACTGCCAAAAAGCGCTCGGCTCCTAAGGTAGCATTGTCTGCCATCATGTGACCCAAAAGAACCGTTGGCACATCAGGGTCAAGGCGGCGAATTTCCCCTTCTAAGACAACTCGCAGGCGTTCTATTAATAGTTGATTGACAGACTCCATTGAGAAACCTTCAGTTTCTTGGCGAGTCATCAACGTGGAATGAGTCAGCCAAGGGAGTGTGAGAACCTGCACACTTCCATTGCCAGTTTGAATGCGGTGGGTGGTTAACTTATCGCCTACGACAAACCCCGGTACTCCTAAGGTACGGTAAATACATAGACTGGCTCCTCCTTGCCCTTGAGAATGTTGGTCGTGGTTACCGACCAACAGCACAGTCGGGATATTGGCATCTACTAGGCGCCGGAACTGACTTGCAAAGGCTTCCTGTACATAAGGTGGCGGTGTCGCATCGGGAAAGGCATCGCCTCCAAATAATACAAGGTCCACGGGGTCTGCCAAAGCCCGATCAATACATAGAGACAGACTCTTGACAAAATCCTCCAGTCGTGTATTCAATCCTGTTTCAGGATTTATTCTTCCGTGACAGAAGCCGCTTCCCATGTGAATATCGGAGAGATGGAGGATTTTAAGCATAAGAAATCAGGAGTCATGAGTTAGGAGTCAGGAGTTAAAATTCAAATCTGCCATTTAGTAAGATTATCCCACTTCTGGCTTCTGGCTTCTGGCTCCTGACTCCTTTTCCTTTATATATGAATCCCACACTCTGTCTTGTCGGTTCCCCGCCAGCGTCCAGCGCGTTCGTCTTCGCCTTCGGCTACTTGGGTGGTAATGGGTTCATCGCCAATACTGGGATAACCTTGGTCGTGCAAGGGGTTGTAGATCATGCCATGTTCACGTACATAAACCCAACTGTCTTTCCGTGTCCAGCTTGCTAGAGGATTTATTTTCAGCCGTCCCTTACCATCTAGTTCAAATACGGGCATATCAGCACGGGTTACAGCTTGGTCACGGCGGCGTCCGGTGATCCAAGCAATGGTGTTGAGTTCGTCTAGACCTCGTTGCAAAGGTTCAATTTTGGTCAGATGATGGAATTTGGCAATATCTGTGTCCCATAGGGTTTCGCCATATTGAGCAGCAAAGGCTTCGCGGGTGTCTACATCTGGAATTTTATAAACTTTTAGGTCTAAATTGTAAACTTCTTTGGCTTTTGCAACCAGTTCTAGGGTTTGGGGGAAGTGGAACAGTGTGTCAAGAAATATGACAGGTACTGGGTGCTTCAGTTCACGGTAGAGGATATCGGTGATTAGTATGTCATCGACGTTAAAGGCGCTGGTTTGCACCAGTCTACTAGGAATATTTTCTGCTGACCATGCCAGTATGTCTCTGGGATGGGCGGTTTCAAATTTTTGATTTAATTGCTCCAAGTCCCAGGCGGTAGTTTGGGCTGCGGTAAATCTTGTAGTAGATGAGATCATAATTTTTCAGTCAAATGGTTTCCTAGGTGCAATAAAGTTTATTTTACATCATGTAAAGACACCCAATCCGGTCGGAATTCTGTATTAGTTTTATTCGTCAGTCCCCAGGGGAAACCCCGCCCTTTAATTCGGCAATACCCACCCTCGTAGGGGCGGGTGGGGGAATATATATGTTGGTTAAATTTACATCCGCTTATTTACAAAACTTTGTGGTTGAGGCACTTTTGCAAACTCTCCTTAGTAGATACTGTCAAATTTATTAAGATATTTTAAGCAATTTTAAGTTTTACGGTAATTATATTCATAAATATACTAATACTGATACGGTTAATAGAACATATAAAATCAAAGGATTATACAGATGAAAGACTCCAAAACTCCAAATACCTTAAGCCAGTCTATGGTTATGGGCGCTCTGGTTATGATAACCAGCGCTGGGATCATCACCATCATGAACATGTTCTAAGACAAGAACTATTAATTTTTAGTAAAAAAACTTTACAAAACTCCTCTTATTTATGAGAGGAGTTTTTGCATTTGGGCAGCAACTCACATTGCTCTAATAGCAATACAGTTCAAATAATTTACATACTGATAACGTATGTAGAGACGCGACGCCAGTCGCCTAAGGAGGGTCTCCCTCCGGAGAACGCTGGCTTAAATTTCGCCTCTCTACACCGATTTAATTCCGCTTGGGAGAAGGTTTGGGGGTGAGGACTAAATATTACAACTAATCAACCGGACTTGATATTAGGTGTTGTTAATGTTGCTGACGCAGCCCGATCTCTTTTAAGAGTACATCTGCCCAAACTTTGTCCGGTTGCGGAAGTGATGGCAGAGGTTCAAGATTGTAGTCTATTGTTAAATCGAATCCTGCTTGTTCGTAAACCTCTAATAACAAGCTTTGTAAATCCACTAATGGCTCTCTATCCCCTAACGGCAAAGGTAACAGAAACTTGGGAATTTTCTGGGCGATCGCGATCGCTGTAATCAGACGATGATGTACTTCTGACCACAATTCAGGATTTTCTAAGTAAGGGTTCATTCCAGGAAATGGTGAAACCATCACGCGCACCTCGCACGATAATTCTAATTCTAATAATATAGGAATTACGCACTTTACACATTGGCCATCATGTGCAATAAAGGCTTATTAACCATTGAATTGACCACATTGCGGGGTTCCTCCGGCCGACTATATTATGTTCTACCCCACTAAGATGCTGTAAAATGTAGGCGAAATTGATTAAAGCAAATGCGATTAATCTTATACAGCAAGCCGGGATGCCATTTGTGTGAGGGTTTGCAAGAAAAGCTAGAAAAAATTGTAGAGACGCGAAATTTCGCGTCTCTACAACTAGAAGTTCGGGATATTACGACTCGTGAAAATTGGTTCGAGGCTTACCAGTACGAGGTTCCGCTGCTTTTCTTAGTGAACCGCCGAGGCGCAGAGGTCACAGAGGAGGCAAGAGAGCAAGCTATACCTCGTCCTTCTCCTCGTGCTACTGTGCAGCAGTTGGAGCAAATGCTCCGGAAGTATCTGTGTTTGTAGAAACACAAATAATGATGCAAAATAATCGCCAGAAAAGCGTGTGACGAGGTTCACCACATGAAACTGCGGGAATTACTAGCAGATGTAGACGGTGTGGGGCAATTGCCTGAACATCCAGTAATGGATGCCCTAGTGTTGGGCTTGAAGACGAATTCTCATGCTTGCGGTCCGGGAGATTTGTTTATTGGGATGCCCGGAACGCGGGTTGATGGTGGAGATTTTTGGCAGAGTGCGATCGCCTCTGGTGCTATGGCTGCGATCATCTCCCCTCAAGCAGCACAAAAAAATCCCCCCCCTTCTCAAAGGAGGGTAGGGGGGGATCTACCTTGTGTCATAACTGCTACTGATATGACTAAAGCCTGTGCCCAATTAGCAGCTGCTTTTTACGGTTATCCAGGGCAGAAACTCAAACTTGTGGGTGTGACTGGCACAAATGGCAAAACTACAACTTCTCACCTCGTTGAATATTTGCTGCATCAAGCAAATTTATCTACGGCTTTAATGGGCACTCTCTATACTCGTTGGCCGGGTTTTGTCCAAACTGCTGTTCATACTACGCCGTTTGCCGTAGAACTGCAACATCAGTTAGCGGCTGCTGTCAATGCTGGTAATGAGTTTGGGGTGATGGAAGTGAGTTCCCATGCCTTAGCGCAGGGTCGAGTGATGGGTTGTCAGTTTGAGGTAGGAGTGTTTAGCAATCTTACTCAAGACCATTTAGACTTCCACCCTGATATGGAAGATTACTTTGCTGCTAAAGCCCTGCTTTTTAGTCCCAATTATCTAAAGGGACGGGCAATAATTAACGCCGATGATCCCTACGGGGAGCGATTAATTGCAGCTTTAGATCCAGATCGGGTTTGGAGTTACAGTGTCAACGATTCCACAGCTAATTTGTGGATGAGTGACCTGAGTTATGATCCAAATGGTGTCAGCGGTATGCTGCATACACCAAAGGGTGATTTGGCATTTCGCTCACCGCTCGTTGGTCAATATAACTTAGAAAATCTGCTGGCAGCTATAGGAGCAGTTTTACACTTGGGGTTAGATTTGCAGTTAGTAGTATCTGCCGTAGCAGGTTTTACGGGAGTTCCCGGACGCATGGAAAAGGTTCAGATTACTCCTGAGCAAGATATCAGCGTCATTGTGGATTATGCTCACACGCCGGATAGTTTGGAAAATTTGCTCTTAGCCGCACGTCCGTTTATTCCGGGTAAAATGATTTGTGTGTTTGGGTGCGGGGGAGATCGCGATCGCACCAAGCGTCCGAAAATGGGTAAAATTGCTGCCGAATTAGCTGATCTAGCAGTGGTGACATCTGATAATCCTCGCACTGAAGACCCAGAAAAGATTTTACAAGATATTTTGGCGGGAATTCCAGAAACGGTGGTTCCTACAGTTATATGCGATCGCGCTACTGCCA
Organism: uncultured Stigonema sp.; assembly: GCA_964657905.1. GTDB lineage: Bacteria > Cyanobacteriota > Cyanobacteriia > Cyanobacteriales > Nostocaceae > Stigonema. Next base: position 2,616 of record CAZZXJ010000141.1, on the reverse strand, counting down.
TTCGTACTGCTATATGCCGCGCACAACCCGGAGATGGCGTCTTACTTGCTGGCAAAGGTCATGAAGACTACCAAATTCTTGGAACTGAAAAGATCCACTTTGACGACCGAGAACAAGCACGGGAAGCTCTACAAGAAAGGCTAATGGCTAATCGGAAAAACAATTAGCCATTAGCCATTAGCAACAATTTTGTCCAAAAAGAACATTTAGGGGTGAAAATCTAAGCAGTATTATTTCTCGGTGACTTCTTCTTTATTTTTCTGGTTGTGCTTTACTCATGAATGTTTTTCTGGCTCAAGATCTGTCCGTTTATCAGCTGGTTTTAGGTGTGAAAGCGTCTCTCCAACCATTGCCCCTTAGTCCTGCGACTCTCCTGTCATTGGTGAGAGCACAGATTGACTTGCTAATTGAGCAACAGATTGCAGCCACTTTATTAATAAAGCTACCACCAGGAAAAATTTGGCAAGCAGAAATTCAACGTTATCATCAACAACTTAGTGGGTCTTGTGTCATCTTCACTTGCCACACTGAGGAAGATGAGGGACAAAGTAATTCTTCTCTCCCCCTCTCCCCCCCTTCCCCCGTCCCCCCCTCCTCTTTTGTGCATGTGCATCTGATTCCAAATAGCCACATAGGGCGAGAATACTTTTTAATGGTGTTGTCGCTGCAGTTTTGCAGTTTAATCTTTGCTCACAGACCGCCCAAGAGACGCAAAACAACTCTGGGGAAGATAACCGATCATAAAAATTCGCCATTGTTAGCCATGACCACTTTTGAGGGCAGGGTTATTCAGCGAGTATTAGATGGTATGAAACAGGCGATTCCGCCAGAATCATCTCCTCTTGTACCTGCTGATTTTATCTGCCCTCCAGCACCGAAGCTTAATCTTCTGAGTCAACTGTTGGCAAAGCAACTTCAGCGACAAGATGAAATTAATCGTCAAATCACTACCCAGCGGATTGCCAAGGTGCAGCAGCAAAATCAAAAATTGCATCATACCCTGCAACTCAAGGATGAATACTTGAACACTGTGTGTCAGGAACTGCGTACACCTCTAACACACATGAAGACAGCTCTTAGTCTGTTGAATTCCCCTAATCTGAAAATCCTTCAGCGGCAACGTTATTTACAAATGCTCAGTACCCAGTGCGATCGCCAAAATTCATTGCTCACTGGGGTGTTGGATCTGGTACGGCTCGAACACAATTTAGAGCGGATGACTTTAGAATCAGTACGCCTCTGTGATGTTGTACCAGGAGTGGTTAGTACCTACCAACCCCTAGCGCAAGAAAAAGGCATCATGCTAGCCTACACTGTACCCACAGAGCTTCCACCTGTTTGGTGTGTAAATGGTGGACTGAAACAAATTGTGATTAATTTACTTTCCAACAGCATTAAATTCACCCCAGATGGTGGACAAGTTTGGGTGCGAGGGCGTGTTCAGGGAGATGGTGTCCAACTGGAATTCCGGGATACCGGCATTGGTATTGCCGAAAGCGAGATTTCCAAAATCTTTGACTGCTTTTATCGTGTACGTCCCTTAGCAACTGAAGACCCAGGTGGTGTGGGGTTGGGTTTAACTATTGTGCAGCAGTTCCTGTTACGTTGCGGAGGCTCTATTTCTGTGCAAAGTAAGCTGTCTGAAGGTTCCACTTTTACAGTACAGTTGGCAAGCGTTACTTGAAAAACCTCTGCAAGAGCCAATTTCCCATTAAGATTCTGTCATTAGTCATTGGTATTAGACAACTAACAACTAACAACTAACATGTTCATCACCTTGATCGCGGACTACGGTAACGGTGATCCGGCTTTTGCTGAGGTCACACAGCGTTTATTAATGGCACTGCCTGAATCTCAAATCAACCTACTCTCAGTCCCTGCCTTCAGTACCCTAGCAACAGGTTTTTGGATTGCCCAACTTGGTCTTAACCCTGGTCCCCAAGAGCGTTTAATTTATCACAACTGCGCACCGCGCCAAGATGATAAACAACCTCGGCAGAACAATGAAGGCGAGGGACTAACTTATGCGCTGCTGACTAATGGCGTTAAAGTGGTGGGTGTCAATGCTGGTTACACTCTCTCCTTTATCAAAGATTATGCTCAGATACTGCATACAGTTAAGGTTTCCAGAGGCGGATCGCAGTTCCGTTCTCGTGATGTGTTCCCCAGTGCAGCTGCGGCTATTGCCAAGGACGACTTTAGCCTTTTGGGAGAAACCTTGACCTCAAGCTTGATCCCGGATGTACCAGGCGATCGCGTTGCCTGGATTGATGGCTACGGAAACATCAAGACTACTATTGCCGCACATACTGTGAATTTGAAACCCGAAGCCAAAGTAGTGGTCCGTGTGGGAGATGTAGTCAGTGATGCTGTGTATTCAGATGGTAGTTTTAAAGTTCCAGAGGGAACTCTAGCTTTTGCTCCAGGTAGTTCTGGTTGGTCAATCCCCAATCAGTCGAACTCAATTCGTTGGATGGAGCTATTTCTGCGCGGCGGTAGCGCTTGGGAACGCTTCGGCAAACCACGGGTGAATCAGTTAGTAAGTTTTTGAATGCCTGATGATTTATATCACGTCCGGTTAAATAACCTCACAGCAGTTTTATAATCCAACTTTAC
>CAZZXJ010000140.1:0-11882 GCA_964657905.1 uncultured Stigonema sp. | reverse complement strand
CGAATTATGAATTATTCGGTCAAACTTCTCACACCTGATATCAATCCTCAGGTAGACTAGAATATATGTTCCCTAATTTTCTACCTGCCACAGTCAGCCAACTGACAGAACCCGCCTCCATTGCTCTGGCTCAGAACATTGAGCAGATAGCGATCGCCACGCCTCTGAGTACACAACCAATCACCACAACCTACGTGCATCAGGGTAGTGGCGCAACACCGTGGCTGTTAATTCACGGTTTCGACAGTTCTGTGTTAGAATTTCGTCGCCTTTTACCACTGCTAGCAGTACACAATGAAATTTGGGCAGTTGATTTATTAGGCTTTGGGTTTACAGACAGACCGGCAGAGGTATCCTTGAGCAAGACTGCCATTAAAACCCATCTCTATCATTTCTGGAAAACCCTGATTAACCAACCTGTCATTTTAGTGGGCGCTTCCATGGGGGGTGCAGCAGCGCTTGATTTCACCCTAACTTACCCGGAAGTGGTGGAAAAGCTGGTGTTAATTGACAGTGCTGGTTTAACGGGTAATCCACCGTTGAGCAAATTGATATTTCCACCGTTGGATTATTTGGCAACTGAGTTCTTGCGTAATCCCCGGATACGTACTAGTATTTCCCGCGCAGCATACAAAAATAAGCAGCTAGCATCACTTGACGCCCAACTATGTACGGCATTGCACCTAGAAACATCTAGTTGGAGTAAAGCTTTGATTGCTTTCACGAAAAGTGGGGGTTACAGTGCTTTTAGATTTCAGCAATTATCACAAATTATCCAACCTACACTGATATTGTGGGGTGATTCTGACAAGATTTTGGGTACTGGGGATGCAAAAAGGTTTCAGAGGGCGATTGCACACAGTAAACTCATCTGGATTCAAGATTGTGGTCATGTGCCTCACCTCGAACAGCCACAAATTACTGCCCAGCATATTTTAGATTTTTAACCGCAGATGGATAAGGCAGTGCGTTGGTATTGTCTATTATATCCGCGTCCATCTGCGTTTATCTGCCGTTACAATTTCTTAGTCAAGTAACCACATTTCATTAGAGGCATTAACAGATCCTTGGGGTTGCGTCTTAGGTAAATTTTCTAATTTTCGGTAGGATTTTTTGTAGCTTGTTTGTGGGAGTTTTTTTGGCTCCTGCTTCAAAGTATTAACGTTTTTTTCTGGTAGCAAAATGTTAATTTGTTCTGGAAGTTTAGAATTAGCTTCTGCTAAGTAAATTGCTGCGTCTTTTGCTTCCTTTAGCTCTTTTTTCAACCGGATAGCCAATTCTTTTTGCTCAGACAAAGCTGATTGCAAATCAACAATTTGCAGATCCAGAGAGGCTTCGTTTTGGTTTACTTGTTCCACTGTTTGTGTCAACTCTTTTACGGTTACTTTTAATTCTGCTTTAGTTGGCTCTGTAGGCTTAGCAGTTGTTTCCTCAACTACTAGTGTTAGATCTTCCTCTGCTGGGTTAGAAGCCACTTCTTCCACCTTGTCAACAGGTGAATTAACGGAGATTGTAGTCACTTCCATAGTAGTTTCACCTTCTGGTGGTGAAGATTTTTGCGTTTCTTCTTGCAGTAAGTCAGAAAGACGTTTCTTGACCATTATTCCCTCCAATCACGCTTTATTTCATTAGCTACGCGGCGGTAGTCGGATTCCGCCTCCCGTGCATTCTTTCCTCCCCATTGGTGAATCGCCACACCCTCAAGGGCAGCTCGTTCGTGCGCTTTGTAGGCACGGATAAAGGCTTGACAGACAGGGATTCCTAGCTGTATGAGACTATTTTGAGCTTCCAGTACTTCCCCCAAACTCCGCGTATCCACCTTAGTCAGCAACACTCGATGGGAAGTTCCCACAGGAATGACTGCTTTTCTGACTGTCTCAATAAGGACAGCCAAATCCATTGGTGCACATGGTGTCGGCAAAACTAGATAATCTGCACTCGCCACTACCGCAGCTAATGCTTCAGAGTGCAATGCAGGAGGCGTATCCACCATTACTAAATCGTAACCTGTAATCTTTCTTAAATCACCTAAAAGTTTGGGATTTGTCTCTTGAGATAGATCAAACCCCATGCCCTTTTCACTACGCCCACACCACCAACTAGCAGAACCTTGAATATCTGCGTCAACCAGAAGAACCTTTTTCTCTTGGGCAAAGCTTGCAGCCAAGTTAACTGCGGTAGTTGTTTTACCAACTCCTCCCTTGCCGTTCAGGATAGCGACTATTTTTGGCACTGTTTACTTCCGACGCTACCTAATAAGAATATAACGCTTTATCTAACACGAATCACATTTAAACTCGCCACAATAGAGTCAACACAATCTACTCCACAATATGACAGCAATTAACAGCCTACCTGATGGACCAAAAATGCCCAGATTCCTGCGGCAGATGAAATTTCTGTTACAGCCACTGGAATATGTCGAGGATTTTGCTAAAGCCTATGGTGATACGTTTACTATCAGGGGTCGCGATGGTAGTCATAGTATTTATTTTAGCCACCCTCAAGCGTTGCAACAGATTTTTGCTGCTGATTCCAGCCAGTTAGAGGCTGGGGGTGGGAACCGAGGGTTACAATTTTTGCTTGGCACTAACTCCCTGATTCTACTGGAGGGCGATCGCCACCGACGTCAACGTCAATTATTAACTCCTCCCTTTCATGGCGATCGGATGTGGGCTTACGGTAAAGCTATCCGTGAAATCACATACCTAATAAGTGACGACTGGAAGATTGGTAACCCTTTCAAGATCCGTGCGTCGATGCAAGAAATCACCCTGCGCGTCATCTTACGAGTGGTGTTTGGTTTGGATGAAGGGCAACGTTTTCAAGAACTTAGGTTACTGATCTCTTCCCTTTTAGATGCAATGAGTTCTCCCGTGATGTCCAGCGCTATCTTTTTTCCATTTATACAAAAAGATTTCGGTGCGTGGAGTCCTTGGGGTCAAATAGTACGCTTGCGACAACAAGTTGACGAACTCATTTATGCTCTGATTCAAGAACGTCGGGCAGAATCTGACCAAAATCGCCAAGATATCCTCACTTTGATGATGTCTGCTTGTGATGAAGATGGTCAATCAATGTCAGATGAAGAGTTACACGATGAGTTGATGACGCTGCTGGTTGCGGGACATGAAACCACCGCCTCAGCTTTGACATGGGCGTTTTACTGGATTGATTATTTACCAGAGGTGCATGACAAGTTGCTGCAAGAACTTAGCTCCCTTGGTGACAACCCAGATCCGAGTGTTATTGCCAAATTACCTTATCTAACAGCAGTTTGCCAAGAAACCCTGCGGATCTACCCAATTGTAATGACTGGTTTCTTTCGCGTGGTAAAATCCCCACTGGAAATCATGGGTTACAATCTGCCCGTGGGAACAGCAGTAATTCCTAGCATATACTTAGCACACTATCGCGAAGAAGTCTACCCACAGCCGAGGCAATTCAAGCCAGAACGCTTTTTGTCACGGCAATTTTCCCCTTATGAGTATTTGCCCTTTGGTGGCGGGAATCGTCGCTGTATTGGTTTGGCATTTGCCCAGTATGAAATGAAACTGGTATTGACGACAATTCTATCACGCTTTCAGGTATCCTTAGTCAAGAAGCGTCCTTTGCGCCCTGTACGCCGTGGTCTGACTTTAGCAGCACCAGGGGGAATGCGCATGGTAGCAAATCCTCTCTCAAAGTCCGCTTAACCTTAAGAAGTTGATGTCCGGCTGAATGCAATGTTGGGAACCTCTGAGTTAATCTAAACACCAAGATATTGTCATAAATTATGAGCGACCAAAGACCGATTAGTGAAATTGCATTTGCAGAAACTGTAGCGATCGCCAAATTACCCAGCGAATTTGGTCAGTTCAAAATTTATGGCTACCGTAATACTCTGGACAACTCCGAAAACGTTGCGATCGTCAAGGGTGAACCGACAAAGTTCGACAACCCGGTAATGGTAAGAATACACTCGGAATGCTTAACTGGGGATGCCTTGGGTTCTCTGCGCTGTGATTGTGGAACGCAGTTACAAGCAGCACTGAGGATAATTGAGAACGCAGGTCAGGGGATAGTAGTTTATTTGGCGCAAGAGGGGAGAGGTATTGGTCTGTTGAATAAGGTGAAAGCCTATTCTTTGCAAGATTTGGGACTGGATACAGTCGAAGCAAATGAACATCTGGGATTTTCTGCTGACCTCCGGGACTATAGCATGGCGGCGCAAATACTTAAGGATTTAGGGGTGAATCAAATTCGCTTGATTACTAATAATCCTCGCAAAATTGCTCGTTTGCAAAATTACGGTATTGAGGTAGTCGAACGGATTACCTTAGCGATTGAACCCAATGACTACAATTTAAATTATTTGACGACTAAGGCAAAGAAGCTGGGGCATCTTCTAGAAGTAAAACACCGACAATCTCTAGCAAGAAATGCGTTTAAAATTGATGAACATTTAGAAGATATTTGGCCAGCATTGCTAGAATGCAAGGAGGTTATGAAAAATGAACCTCCCCAACTCCATGAATATTGGGCTTTTTTTGGTAATGCGAAAAGTCCGTGGAGTTTCCAAAAACTTTCTGACGAAAAGATATCCGATATTCCGGAAAGTGATTTCTTGATTATCGTCGATTTTCCAAATGATTTTTGTCAAAACTTGCAGAGCGCAAATCAACTATTTTCTCAAGTACAATCTGCCATTGTATTCAAAAGCGATCTCGTGCAAGATGCCCAATGTTTTAAAGGAATGTGGAGCAGCAATGGATGGCAAACTTTTTCCTTATATATAAGGCTATTAGTTGCTCAACGAGAAGCTTACCTAGAAAAGCGTCCCTTTCTAATGGCTCACTTGGCACAATCTCTTGACGGCAGAATTGCAGCAGTCAATGGAAACTCTCAGTGGCTAAGCAACGAGGCTAACTTGAAACATGCCCATCGTTTGCGTGCGCTTCATGATGCCGTCATGGTAGGCGCAGTAACGGCAACACTCGACAACCCTAAGTTAACGGTTCGTTTAGTAACTGGCAAGCATCCAACGCCTGTGATTATTGAAGGACAAAGCGATTTGAAGCTGGATGATTTGCAAATGATCGCGCTCCATGAAAAAGTGATTGTGTTATGTCCTCAAGGAAAGCAGCATCGAGTACTACCACAGGCAGCAAAAGAAAAAATTTTGGAGCTTCCTATCTCTCCAACAAAAGGTTCTCAAGAAAAACCCGTTTTAGCTCCCTCAGAAATTTTAAACGTTTTATACGAAAATGGCATTTCCAGTATTTTTTTGGAAGGTGGAGGACAAACCGTATCCTATTTCTTGCAAGCTGATTGCATTGAACTACTCCATCTCCATTTTTCTCCTTTGATTTTGGGATCTGGACGGTCGAGTTTCACCCTTCCAGTTATAGACTCCATCGACAAAGGACTCCGCTTTAAAATGAAACACTTCGATCTTGATGGAGAAATTCTGCTGGAATTGCTCCTAGATCAGCAGTCACGCATTTAATTGGCGCGTTGAGGCTGCTCAGGAGGCGAGGACTACGTAATTCAGATATACAACAGCTTAAAGATGTCTACAAATTCTCGAGCTTATGCCTACTGGTTAGTCTCTCCAAGCCTTGGTGAAATTAGAGAAACCTCAGTGACGCCATTCCTTAAAGATCCTCTGTTTTTGGACACGCTCTACAGTGGGATCAGTCCGGGTACGGAGCGGCTGGTAGGTCTAGCAAAAGTCCCCCAAGAGTGCTGGGAAACCATGCGCTGTTGGTATATGGAAGGCAGTTTTGCTTTGCCTTTAAAGTACGGTTACAGTCTTGTCGGTCAAGCTGATGAAGGTTCCAACCAGGGTAAACGATTTTTTGTCATGCATCCCCACCAATCGAGAGTCGTCGTCGAGAGTTCTGATGCTTTAGAGTTGCCAGATTGGTTACCTAGTAAACGGGCGACTTTAATTCCCAACACGGAAACAGCCCTGAATGCAGTCTGGGATGCCCAAGTTACTCAGGACGATAGCATCCTAATTGTTGGTGCAGGCATTGTCGGTATTCTCATTAGCTTTGTCCTAAATAAAGAGTATGGTATTGGGGCAGACTTTTTAGAACAGGATCAGCAGCGAATTCAATACCTAGAACAACTACCCTGGCTGCAAAATTCCCGCTTAGCAACCGACTATCAACAAAGCGATTACAATATCGTTTTCCATACCAGCGCTTCCTCTTCTGGACTTCAGAGTGCGATTAATGCCCTGGCTTTTGAAGGTCGCTGTATCGAACTGAGTTGGTACGGAACGCAATCGGTTTCCTTGGAATTAGGGGGTTCCTTTCATTACCAGCGCAAACAAATTATCGCTTCTCAAGTTTCCGCGATCGCCAGACCCATGCGAAAGCTAATTGACTTTCGCCAGCGCAAAGAAAGGGTTTTGTCCTTGCTCGCAGATGCATCTGTAGATATTCTCCTTGAACCTGTGATTTCTTTTAGAGACTTGCCCAAATTTATGTCACTGTTATATCAGCGTCAAGTTCATCCAGTTTCGCCGTTAATTGAGTATTAAAAATTATGTTTTCTGTTGCAGTCAAAGACCACATCATGATTGCCCATAGCTTCCAAGGAAAAATTTTTGGACCCGCTCAAAAGCTGCATGGAGCAACCTATATAGTCACAGCCGAATTCAAAATAGCTCAGTTGGATGAAGATGGCTTAGTCATTGATATCGGTCAGGCGATCGCCATTCTCAAAGAGGTTCTGGAACCATTAAATTACCAAAACCTGGATACTCTTGAACAATTTAGGGGCGTAAATACAACGACGGAATACATGGGTTATTATATCCATCAGCAAATTAGCAAACAGGTAAGTTCTTTTTTCAAAGGTGTTCTCAAAGTGACTTTGGAGGAAAGTCATATCGCTTGGGGAAGCTATGAAGCCGAGGTATGAACCAAACATGATCTATTTTATTCAGCCGAAACTAAATTTCATATCAGGAGGTTCGCTGTACAATTTAGAAATTGTCAAGCGCTTGGAACACGAAGGCATTGGCAAGAATTTTTTTTATCCCTTAAATGGATCTGTTTCTGGGCTTCTTGAACATTTGAGTGCTTTGCCCTCTAATTGTATCCTTGTGATTGACGCACTTTACTTGACAATTCCGGAGTTCAATGCTTCCTTAAAGGAATTTCTTCCCTATGCTCAACGGACTTACTTCATGCTCCACCATCTTGAGTCATTGAATACCTACTACTCGACTCAGGAAAAGAAAGCGCTCTGGAGTGATGAAGCGCAATGGTTAAGAGCTATGAAGGGTATTATCGTTCCTAGTTTCCAACTGCGGGATTATATCTTAAGTGGGGGCATAGAAACAGATAAAATTGTGGTAGCATTTCCAGGTATCGATAAGGCTCAAGCTTGCCATTTGCCTAATCTCAAGGACCGCTCGGAAAATGAGCAGATAACTCTAATTACCATAGGAACCTTCTATCGACGCAAAGGTCAACTTGAATTAGTGGAAATGTTAGCCCAGATGAAAAAAAAGAATTTTCGGCTGCATTTGATTGGTGACTGCGAAGAAGAAGCCTACAAAGAGAAGACTCTGGCGTTAATCAAGGGTGCGCAACTGCAAGATGCCGTAATTGTCCATGGCCGTGTTCCTCAGAAGACTATGTTGGAGTTGTTGTCCCAGTCTGATCTTTATATCTCCCCATCTACCTATGAGAGTTATTCTATTGCCACTGCTGAAGCAGTTGCTCACGGGCTACCAGTATTAGCTTATGCAACTGGAGCAATTAGTGACTGGATTGAGGATGGAGTCAATGGGATACTCATTGAGCTAGGTAAGCAGGAACAATTTTTCATGGCACTCAAAAAGCTGCTGACAGATCGCAATGAACTTAATCAGTTACGGAAAGAAGCTTTGAATCGTACCCTGAACTTATCCTTTAACGATTGGAATCAAACTTATCGAGATTTTTTACAAGCATTTACAACTTACTAGTACAAGGAATTAAAAATTAAAAATTAAAAAGCTTGAAATACAAGGTTTTTGGCTATTTGGGATGGGAACTCTATTTTCGCCGTCATATACTAGTTACTTAAAATCCGATATTTCCTCAATGACCGAACAAGGAAACAATTAATATGTCATATTTCTGGCAGCAGGTAGGGATTCTTCGCTCATTATTAATGTACTACGGTATTCCCTTTCGCATTCGTCAGTTATCACGCTTTTATTCACTGTTTGTTCAGCCAGGCGATCTTTGTTTTGACATCGGTGCCCATGTTGGCAATCATCTTCTTTCCTTGTCTCGTCTTGGTGCCCATGTTGTCGGCATCGAGCCTCAACCTCAGTGTATGCAACTCTTGAAACGGTGGTACGGCGATCGTTCCCAGATTACCCTTGTTGAACAGGCTGTTGGCGCAGTTCCTGGAACCCAAACCTTGTTGGTGAGCCGACGTACCCCAACGGTAACCACCCTCTCCCGTGATTGGATGCAAGCTGTTCAACAGGTTGACTCTTTCGCTCATGTGCGCTGGGATACAACCGTGTCTGTTACGGTAACAACCCTTGATAGTCTCATCACCCAGTATGGTAAGCCCGCTTTTTGCAAGATTGACGTTGAGGGTAACGAACTCGAAGTTCTGCGTGGCTTGTCGCAACCTATTCGTGCCCTTTCGTTTGAATACACTCCGAGTGCAATAAACATTGCTCTCGACTGCATTGAACAATTGAACCATTTGGGACCTTATGAGTTCAACTGGAAACCGGCAAAGTTCGGCGAATCGTATCGATTGCAGTCAGCTAACTGGCTTAATTCTCACGAAATGGCCACTCAACTCCAAAGCCTGCCTGTCAATGCAAACTCCGGTGATGTCTATGCACGTTCTCTGCTTACTCTCGATACCCTATGACTAAAAACCATAAATTAGCCGAATGGCTGGAATTGCGCATCCCCTATGATGCCAAGGGGCGTAACTCAATTGTGGAAGCTAGCTGCCAACAATACCTGAAAAAGCGCCAATCCCTTAAAATTGTTGATTTGGGATCTGGTACGGGTGCTAACTGTCGCTACTACCTTAGTAAGATTTCCCAGGAGCAGGAGTGGTTTCTGGTCGAACAAAATCAAGAACTTTTGGAAATCGCCTTTGATAAGCTAATCGTCTGGGCGCAGGAAAATGGGTATGAGTCACAATGGCAAAACTCAATATTGGTCTTAAAAAATCAAGTCTATAAAATTACTATTCATAGAATTGTCGGCTCTATTTTGGATCTAGAGAATCTGATAGACTTAAATACTTTCGACTTAGCTGTCGCCAATGCAGTGTTCGATCTATTTAGCGAAAAGCAGTTTCAAACACTACTTGAATGTTTAAAAAAGTACCACTTGCCGCTTCTAGCTACTTTTAACTATACTGGCACAAATTTTATTCCTCAAACTGAGGACGATTCTTACTTTATTAAATACTACCATCAACATATGCAGCGCCCTCAATACTTCGGCAGGGGGATGGGGCCTGACTGCGGTTCCTCTATGTGGGAGGCAATGAAGCGTATTGGCATGAATGTATTACAAGGAGAAAGTCCGTGGGAAATCAGTAGCAGCGATCCTGTATTTCTTCAGTTACTCTTAAAGTTTATGGAAGAATCAATTCCAGAAATTCTTGAGGAAGCAACTTTACAGCATAAGCTAAACACCTGGTTGCTTAAAAAACAACAGATGATTGCTCAAAATCAACTTAGTTGTAATGTCACGCATCAAGATTTTTGGGGTGACTGGGAGGGTGTTGCATAATTGCGGGAGGATTTCATAATCGTAGGGTGGGCAGTGCCCACCCTACAAATCATCCCTTGAATCTGCAACGCCACTGGGAGTAGCTATAATTTAAGTTTTAACAAGAAAGAATACATCCGTCAGTCGCCAGAATGAGCGCATGAATTCTGTGCGAGTGGCGGATGAATAAAGGGGTTTAAGTCAGGAGCCAAATTTCCAATTTGGTGGTCTTCAATCAGTGGGGGTCAGAATCCCCAACGGAAGTGATTCTGACTCCTGACTTCTGACTCCTTCTTCAAGAAGAAATTCTTCTATAACAAAGATATTTTGCTAAAAATGTCTAAAATCAAAAAAATAAAACAACAGCAGGAAATATTACAAAAACTCAAATTGTATACAGGAATGTTATTTGCTGTTTTATTGAGCATCATCTTGCTTTCTACCCCGGCAGCCAGATCACAGCAAGTAGTAGTCCTGAATATGATGATGAATGCTACTGATGCCGAACTTTGGAAGCAAAGCATTATCAAAGACTTTGAAGCAAAAAATCCGGGCATTCGGATCAATCTTATTGAAGGTCCAGGTACGGCAAATTTACAGGAAGACCTGCTGACAGCAGCATTTATCTTGGGAGATTCTCCCTATGACATGATCATGATGGATGTCATTTGGACACCCAAGTTTGCTGCTGCTGGATGGTTGTTAGATTTGAGCGATCGCTTGACAAAAGAAGAGTTAGCTGAATTTTTTCCGGCACATATAGAAGCGGGACGTTACAAAGGTAAGCTCTACAGAATTCCCATGTATGCTAGTGCTGGAGTTCTCTACTACCGTAAAGACTTGCTCAAACAAGCAGGTTTTCAACCGCCAGAAACATTCGCAGATCTACTCAGAATTTCTAAGTCATTACAAGATCAAGGAAAAGTTAAGTGGGGTTACCTTTGGCAAGGTCGCCAGTCGGAAGGACTAGTTGCCATGTTTTTGGAAGTCTTGCAAGGTTTCGGTGGATTTTGGATGAATCCTAATAATTTAGAAGTGGGGCTAGATAGACCTGAGACATTAAAGGCGATCGCTTTTCTCAAAGAGACTATTCAAGAAGGAATTTCTCCGCCTGGAGTCACAACATATATTGAAGAAGATACAAGACGCATATTTCAAAGCGGTCAGACAGCATTTTTACGGAGTTGGCCTTATGTTTGGCCTTTAGCTAATGCTGAAGATTCCCCTGTAAAAGATAAAATAGCTATTAAACCAATGGTTGCTACTCCTGGCAACAGTGCAGGAGGGTGTTTAGGTGGTTGGGGTTTAGGAATTAGCAAATCCTCTAAACATCCTCAAGAAGCTTGGAAAGCAATTCAATTCTTTACCAGTGAAGAAACACAGCGCCAATTTATTTTTAAATCGGGTTTTGTACCAAGCCAACGTTCACTGTTTACAGACCCACAAGTTGTCAGCAAATATCCTCATTATCCTCAGATACTCAAGATAGCTGATAAAAGCATTTTACGTCCGTCCATTGCCCAATATGCTCAGGCATCAGATATTTTGCAACGTTACTTGAGTGCTGCACTAACAAATCGCATGACTGCTGAAAGCGCCATGCAAGCAGCTGCTAATGAAACCAGGCTACTACTAAAAGCGAAAGGCTAATTGATGTATACAACGCCGCTTACTGCATAAGAGGTTATGAGAGGATGGACGAATTACTTCTGAATTCTTCTTCAATGTTTCCGGCTACCCCAACCACTCTCCCTGTTCTCTCTTACTCCCTCTAGGAGTGGCGATCGCATTCTCTGTTTCCCCAGATACCCTATTGGTGAGAGGTTAAGGAAACTGCAACGCAGTCAGCCCCTTCTCAATCGCGGAGACGCTACGCGAACGGGTTCGTCAAAAGTCAAAAGTCAAAAAATTAGTCCAAACTCCAGTAATTAATTTAGGAATTTTTAATTACGAATTACGAATTACGAATTATTCGGTCACTTGGTGATATTTCTGTCAACCTTAAATTTTCACAACTTTCAAAGTTTTTAGGCTAGTATCAGCACAACCACTGATAAATCTGTCCATCGCTTGGATGGTTTGCAAATATTCTAAAGCAGCTTTACTGATAACTTCTCCAGGCATCAAAACAGGAATACC
>CAZZXJ010000139.1:0-11932 GCA_964657905.1 uncultured Stigonema sp. | reverse complement strand
TTCCTTGGCTTACAAGGACCGAATATTCAGTTAGATACTGCCTGTTCCTCCTCTTTAGTAACCGTACATCTAGCTTGCCAGAGTTTGCGTTCAAAAGAATCTAATCTCGCCCTCGCAGGTGGAGTCAATCTGATTCTATGGCCATTAAGCACTATCGGTCGGTGCAAATTGAAAGCATTAGCTCCAGACGGTCGCTGCAAAACTTTTGATGCCTCAGCAGATGGTTACGGTCAGGGGGAAGGATGTGGGATGGTAGTCCTAAAGCGTCTTTCAGATGCTATAGCTGATGGAGATGCAATTTTAGCGGTGATTCGAGGTTCGGCTGTGAACCACGATGGACCTAGTAGCGGTCTGACAGTTCCCAACAAGATGGCTCAGAAAGAAGTGATTCAGCAAGCACTACAAAATGCCAGGGTGGAGCCGAATCAAGTGAGCTATGTGGAAGCTCACGGGACAGGAACATCCCTTGGAGACCCCATTGAGCTAGAGTCCTTAGCAGCAGTTTATGGTAAAAACCGTCCTCACAATCAACCCTTGGTAGTTGGTTCAGTGAAAACCAATTTCGGGCATTTGGAAGCAGCAGCAGGAATCTCCGCTTTGATTAAGGTGGTTTTATCCCTTCAGAATCAGGAAATACCGCCCCATTTGCACCTGGAAAAACCCAATCCCCATATCCCTTGGCATCAACTTCCTCTGGTAGTTCCCACTTCAGCAATCCCCTGGCATCAAGGCAATCAGTCCAGAATAGCAGGTATCAGTGCCTTCGGAATTAGTGGTACAAACGTACATATGATTCTGGAAGAAGCGCCAGAACAAGTCAAAACTGAAAAGTCTTTAGAGCGTACATCACACATATTAGCGCTTTCAGCGAAAACTCAAAAAGCTCTTGAAGAACTAGTTAATAGTTATTCCCATCATCTGAAAAATTATCCAGAATTAGCACTAGAAGACATTTGTCACACAGCAAATACAGGGCGATCTCATTTTAATCATCGACTAGCATTGATTACCTCTGATAAAGCTGAACTCGCTACAAAACTCAGCAACCTCACAGCAGGTAAAGAGGTGACAGGGCTATTTTCTGGTCAAATCCCCAACAGCACCAGTTCACCCAAAATAGCTTTTCTGTTTACAGGTCAGGGTTCTCAGTATGTGAACATGGGTTTGCAGTTGTACCAAACTCAACCCATTTTTCGTCAAGCTTTGGAGCAATGCGACGAAATTTTGCGACCCTATCTAGACAAGCCCTTGTTAGAAGTGCTTTATCCACAGGAAATAGCAGGAGGAGAAAATGCCTCACTTCTAGATCAAACCGCCTACACTCAAAGCGCCCTATTCGCAATAGAATACGCCTTAGCTCAGTTGTGGCAATCCTGGGGAATCGCACCAGATGTAGTTATGGGTCATAGTGTAGGTGAATATGTGGCAGCAACTGTAGCAGGAGTATTCAGCCTAGAAGAAGGACTGAAACTGATTGCGACCAGGGGAAGGTTAATGCAGCAGTTGCCTAGTGGCGGCGAGATGGTGTCAGTGTTAGCATCAGAGGCGCAAGTGCAGGAGGCGATCGCATCTTATGCAGACAAGGTAGCAATCGCCGCCATCAACGGTCCCGACAGCATTGTGATTTCCGGTGTTGGTGAAGCCATCCAAGCAATTTGTAGCAGTTTGGCAGACATGGGAATCAAGACCAAACCCCTACAAGTGTCCCATGCCTTCCACTCCCCTCTCATGGAACCCATGCTTGCGGAGTTTGAAGCCGTAGCCAAAGAAGTCACCTACACTCAACCGCGAATTCCCTTAATTTCTAATGTTACTGGAAAACAGGCAACACCAGAAATTGCTACCCCAGAATATTGGGTGAATCATGTCCAGCAACCTGTGCATTTTGCTCAGAGTATGCAAACGCTGCATCAGTCAGGATATAAACTGTTTTTAGAAATTGGACCAAAGCCAATACTCCTGGGAATGGGTCGTCAATGTTTGCCAGAAGACGTAGCCACCTGGCTGCCTTCATTACGTCCACCGCAACCAGATTGGCAACAAATGCTCTTAAGTTTAGGGCAACTTTACACAAAAGGAGTAGCAGTAGACTGGTCAGGATTTGATCGTGATTATCCCCGTCGCAAAGTAGCACTGCCAACCTATCCGTTTCAAAGGCAACGCTATTGGCGGGAAGTGGAAGTCCCCAAGGATAAAACTGTCTCAACACCAATTGTCCAACTGCTTAACCAAGGTGCAACCGAGGGGTTAGTTAAGGAGTTAGAACTAGCAGGGGAACTGACCGCACAAGAGCGACAATTACTGCCAAAGTTACTCGGACTTCTGGTTAAACGGCAGCAAAATTATCTGGAATTCAAAGGTGGTATAGTTCACGAATATTACAATGCCGTAGCAATCTTGGGTCAAGAGCAAGCTGGCAATCAGGCAGATGCAACATCGGAATCAGCATTCTTAACTTTTGGTTTATTCCCGGAAAAAGTTCCCGGTTTTTCTTGGATTAAATGTCTCACCGAGGCGAATCAAGAACAATCTCGTCAGATGATTGTTGAGTCTCAAAAAGATTTGAGAAAATTATTGTTTGCCCAAGTCGATTTCTCATCTTGTGAAAAAGTTTTAGACTTTGGCTGCGGATATGCTTCAGATTTAATTCAGCTAGCTCAAAAGTATGAGCATCTACAATTGAATGGATACACAATTTCCAGCGAACAAGCCAAGCTTGGTAGCACAAAAGTTGATGAAAGACAACTACAAGAACGGGTAAAAATCTTTAATCGAGATAGTGCCAAAGATGAGTTTCCCGACCACTATGATTTGGTATTCGGGTTTGAGGTAGCCCACCACATTCTGGATAAAAAGTCATTATTTACTAATATCGGCAATCATCTGAACCAACAGGGGTATTTGGTGTTGGCAGATTTCATCTCTAACAGCGAATTTACCATCGATCATCAAGAAACATCTTCCTACTTTATTACTAAATCAGAGTGGGTAGAGTTACTATCTCAACATCAACTCCAGTTAGTCGCCGCCATTGATGTGAGTCCGGAAATATCTAACTTCTTGTACGACGCAGACTTTGAGCAACGTTTGGAACAGTTGTATCAAAAAAATCGCGATGAAAACGTCAAAGCTGGGTTCAAATCCTACTATCAATTAGGGAAAGTTCTCAGCAAGGGAATAGCCAGCTATGTATTGCTAACAGCTCAAAAGCAACAGCAGTTATCCAAAGAGAAAATAGCTGAGTGGAATCAACAAATGCTAGCTCAACTGTCATCTTACTCGGAGGTAACACCAGAACGCTGGCTCTACGAATTAGAATGGCAACCCCAGAAACAATCAACTCCTCCAGAACAAAAGCAAAAACAGACAACAGGGAACTGGTTGCTGTTTATAGAACCTGGTGCTGTGGCAGAAGGATTAGTGAAAAAATTGGGAGCAGAATGTGTTTTAGTATCTCCTGGTTTAAGTTATCAGCAGATAGACAAAAAACACTACCAACTTAACCCTACTGCTCCAGAAGAATTTAAACGCCTGTTGGGTGAAATCACTGCTCAAAACTCACAACTCCAGGGAATTGTTCATCTGTGGATGCCAACAACTAACAGTCAGTTAGAAACAGCCATAGAATATGGTTGTGCCAGTCTGTTGCATCTGGTGCAAGCTTTGGTACAGACCCAACAGCAACAGATGCCGCCGCTGTGGGTAGTAACCCAAGGTGCGATGAGTGTGGGTACAGACCGCGCAGCAGTGCAAGTGCAACAAACACCAGTGTGGGGATTAGGTCGGGTAGTAGCTCTCGAACATCCAGAACTGCAATGTCGGTTACTCGACTTGGAACCGAACACCAAAGAAGAAGAACTGGTGCAACTGCTAGATCAAGAACTCATCTCACTAGACGACGAAAACCAGATTGCTTACCGTCAGGGAAAACGTCGGGTAGCGCGACTGGTGCGACGGCAGACAACCACTGAACAGCAGCAAGAAATTACCATTATCCCTGAAGGCAGTTACCTAATTACTGGTGGACTGGGGGCTTTGGGATTACAACTGGCTAAGTGGCTGGCAGATAAGGGCGCTAAACATTTGGTATTGACCGGGCGGCGCAAACCCTCACAAACAGCACAACAAACCATCACCCAACTAGAGCAAGCAGGAGTACAAGTCTCAGTACTGTTAGGAGATATTGCTGTCAAACAAGATGCAGCCAGCATTGTAGAACAGGTCAAGGCATCCCTACCACCATTGCGAGGTGTGATTCATTCAGCAGGAGTCTTGGATGATGGGGTTCTACAGCAGATGAACTGGGAACGTTTTACAAAAGTGCTAGCTCCGAAAGTTCAAGGAGCATGGAATCTGCACCAACTCACTCAAGAGTTGCCGTTGGACTTCTTTGTCTGTTTCTCCTCAGCAGCATCTCTGCTGGGTTCAGCTGGTCAAGGTAATTATGCCGCAGCTAACGCTTTTCTAGATGGCTTGGCCGATCATCGTCGGGCACTAGGTTTGCCAGGATTGAGCGTGAACTGGGGGGCTTGGGGAGAAGGAGGTATGGCAGCCCGTTTGGCAGATCAGTTCCAAAGCCGGATTCGCTCTCTGGGTATGAGTAGCATTCCTCCGGAGCAAGGTTTGCAAATTTTGGATCAGTTGTTGGGTCAATCAGCGACCTTAGTAGGGGTATTTCCTGTGAACTGGTCTCAGTTTGCAACACAATTGCCAGCAGGGATGAAGATGCCTGTATTGGAAGCATTTATTGATTCCCAGTCTGTAGCAAAAGAAACTCAGACCAACGAGTTTTTGGCACAACTAAAGGCAGCGAAGGCTAGAGATCGCCCCCAACTCATGACGAATTACCTTCAAGGTGTGGTGGGTAAGTTACTCGGATTCCCTGACTCTCAAATGCTAGACCCACAGCTAGGATTTTTTGAGATGGGGATGGATTCTTTGCTGGCTTTAGAGTTAAGGAATTTGCTACAGACCAGTTTGGGTTGTGCGCTTTCTGCGACAATTTTGTTTGAGTTTTCCAATATTGAGTCTCTAGCTGAGTATTTAACCACAGATGTTTTGGCCCAAAAGCTAGAAACCACGGTTGAGATTTCAGTTGTCTCTGGTGAGAAACAACTAACCGCCCAAGAGCAAGCGACAGACGAGATCGCAGCAAAATTCCAACAGATACAAAACTTACTCAACAAGGGGGTATGAGATGAATCAACCTCTTTCATCCCAGCAGTTACTTGAACTTCTAGAGCAAGTTCACAATAAACTAGAAGCAGTTGATCGGGAAAAAACGGAACCAATTGCGATTATTGGCATCGGTTGCCGATTTCCTGGTAACGCCAACGACCCCGCTTCATTATGGCATTTATTGCACGATGGTGTGGATGCTGTTACGGAAATACCATCAGATCGCTGGGATATTGATGCTTGCTACGACCCAGATCCCGAAGCTCCTTTAAAGTCCTACACCCGCAACGGTAGCTTTATTCAAGAAGTTGACCAATTCGACGCTCAGTTTTTTGGCATTTCTCCTCGGGAAGCAGCGAGTTTAGACCCCCAACAAAAGCTGCTGTTAGAAGTTACCTGGGAAGCTCTAGAAAACGCAGGGCTGGCATCAAATAAGCTGAGAAACAGCCGAACTGGTGTGTATGTGGGCATTTGCACAGATGACCATGTGTCTAACCAAACAGTCAACGCAGTTACCAAATTAGTTACCCAATCAAGTAAAAATCAAGAGACTTCCGTAGCTGTTGATGCCTATACTGGTATAGGTAGCGCCCGCAGCGTAGCAGTGGGTCGTATTTCCCATCTACTTGGTTTGCAAGGACCGAATATTCAGTTAGATACTGCCTGCTCCTCCTCTCTGATAGCTGTGCATCTTGCTTGCCAAAGTCTGCGTTTAAAAGAATGCAATCTAGCCCTTGTCGGTGGAGTCAATCTAATTCTATCACCTGGAAACACTTTGGCTCGTTGCAAGATGAAGGCTCTGGCTCCTGATGGTCGCTGCAAAACTTTCGCTGCTTCGGCAGATGGTTATGGTCAGGGAGAAGGATGTGGGATGGTAGTCCTAAAGCGTCTCTCGGATGCCATAACTGATGGTGATTCAGTTTTAGCAGTGATTCGAGGCTCCGCTACCAACCACGACGGACCTAGTGGTGGTTTAACAGTGCCCAATAAGAAGGCTCAAAAGGAAGTCATGCAGCAAGCACTGCAAAATGCCAGGGTGGAGCCACAGCAGGTGAGCTATGTGGAAGCTCACGGCACTGGCACTACCCTTGGTGACCCGATTGAGCTAGAATCCTTAGCAGCAGTATATGGCAAAAATCGTCCTCACAATGAACCGTTGGTAGTTGGTTCGGTCAAGACCAACTTCGGACACCTGGAGGCGGCGGCGGGGGTTTCGTCTTTGATTAAAGTCGTACTGGCGCTTCAGCATCAAGAGATCCCCCCTCATTTGCACTTTAAGCTCCCCAATCCTTACATACCTTGGAATGAAATTCCTGTGGTCGTTCCCACTTCAGAAACACCCTGGCTGCGGGGAGAACAGCCCCGGATGGCGGGAGTGAGTTCCTTTGGTATGAGTGGGAGCAACGTTCATGTGATTTTGCAAGAAGCTCCAGAACAGGTTAAAAGTCAACACTCAAAAGTCGTTGGTGAAGATTCTTTAGAACGTCCTGTTCATTTACTAACGCTGTCGGCGAAAACTCAAAAGGCTCTGGAAGACTTAGCTAGTTGTTATCACAATCATTTGGAAATTCAGCCAGAACAAGGACTGGAAAATATCTGTTACACCGCTAATACCGGACGCTCTCATTTTCAGTATCGTCTAGCTGTGCTGGCGGCTTCGGGAGCCGAACTTAGGGAAAAATTGGGAGATTTCAATACAAATCAGGAAGTCGTAGGGTTGTTCTCAGCTCAACTCCAGAGCACCAGCAGTCAACCAAAAATAGCTTTCCTATTCACTGGTCAAGGATCTCAGTATATACGAATGGGATGGGAGTTATACCAGACTCAACCGATTTTTCGTCAAGCTTTAGAACAATGCGATCGCATTCTGCAACCTTACCTAAAAATCCCTTTACTACAAGTACTCTATCCCCACACAGAAGTAGAAGAGCAATCTCATCTCCTAAATGAAACCGCATACACTCAACCGGCTTTGTTTGCTCTGGAATATGCCCTAGTGCAGTTGTGGAAATCCTGGGGAATCGAGCCAGGAGTCGTAATGGGTCACAGTGTAGGGGAATATGTAGCAGCAACTCTAGCAGGAGTCTTCAGTCTCGAAGATGGTCTCAAGCTCATTGCCACTAGGGGACGGTTAATGCAACAATTACCCGAAGGTGGTGAAATGGTGTCGGTGTTGGCATCGGCGTCTCAGGTGAGAGAAGCGTTGACACCTGATACTTCACAAGTAGCAATTGCTGCTTTCAATGGTGCTGAGAGTATAGTAATTTCCGGAGCAAGTGAAGCTATGGGGACAATCTGTAGCAGTCTAGAATCCCAAGGAATCAAGGTCAAACGCTTACAGGTATCCCACGCTTTCCACTCACCACTGATGGAACCAATGCTAGGGGAATTTGAAGCAGTCGCTCAACAAGTCACCTACAATCAGCCTCGAATTCCGCTAATATCTAATGTTACTGGGCAACGAGCTGATGAAAGCATTGCCACATCTCAATACTGGGTGCGTCATATCAGACAACCTGTAAGGTTTGCTCAGAGTATCGAGACATTATATCAGCAAGGGTATACAGTCTTCCTAGAAATTGGACCTAAGCCGATACTGTTGGGGATGGGTCGTCAATGTCTACCAGAAAATCAAGGAGTGTGGTTACCTTCTTTGCGTTCAACCCAAAGTGATTGGCAACAAATGCTCTCTAGTTTGGGGCAGTTGTATGTGCAGGGAGCGAAGGTAGACTGGTTAGGGTTTGATCGAGATTATAATCGTCGTAAGGTAATGTTGCCAACTTATCCGTTCCAACGGCAACCTTATCCAAGAGAACCAATCCAAGACCTACAAAAACTCGCATCTGTTGCGATCGCAAATGATAGTACTCCGATCGTTAACCTCCTCAGCCAAGGATATACCGCAGAGTTAGCACAACAACTAGAAAAATCTGGTGAGTTATCACCCGAACAGCTAGAATTATTGCCCAATTTATTGGCAGTATTAGCTCAAAAACATCAGCAACAATTAGTAACAGCCACTATCAACAATTGGCTCTATCAAGTTGAGTGGAAACCTTTCAATATTAGTCAGCAAAAGCCGAATTTTCAACTCAGTCATTGGTTGATTTTTGCTGACTCGACAGGGTTAGGACGAGATCTGATGACTCAATTGCAACACCAAGGACATGAATGCAGTTTAGTTGAGCGAGCAGATATCTATCAAAATCCGGAGACAGGAATTTATCAAATTAATCCCTCTCATCCCCAGGAATTTGAACAACTCTATCAAGCAATTACTGAAACCAGTAAGCTACCCTTACAAAAAGTGATTCATCTGTGGAGTTTAGATGCCACTTGTGAACAAGATTTGACGGTTTCTGCCTTAGAGTCTGCGCAACTTTGGGGATGTGGCAGTGTACTGCATTTGTTACAGGCTCTAGTCAAAAACCCCAAAACTACTTTACCCCAATTGTGGCTAGTCACCAGAGGATCGCAGCCCGTCTCTTCATCAAAAACAGAGCCACTCGCAGTCAGCCAATCATCTTTGTGGGGGTTAGGTCGAGTCATATCTTTTGAACATCCACAACTCTGGGGCGGTTTGGTAGATTTAGACCCACAGGGTTCAGAAAATGAAGCACAAAGACTACTGCAACTGTTAGCATCCAACCAAAAAGAAGACCATCTAGCCCTGCGTGTTCAACAACCATACATAGCTCGTTTAGTCAAGCAATCTCTGCCAGAATTTGAACCCCTGTCATTGCGTTCTGATGCAACTTATCTAATTACGGGAGGTCTGGGAACTTTAGGATTACATACAGCCGAGTGGATGGTGTCCAAGGGAGCCAAACATTTAGTTTTAATCAGTCGTCGCCAACCAGATCTTGTAGCGCAGAAAACGATTGAGCGTTTAGAACAAGCAGGAGCTAGCATTCATGTCTTGTGTGCAGATATCTCTAGCGAACAAGATGTGGTGAAAATTCTAGAGCAAGTGCAGACATCCCTACCCCGATTGCGAGGCGTGATTCATGCAGCTGGAGTTTTGGATGATGGTATGATGCAGCAAATGAGTTGGGAGCGTTTTACTCAGGTGATGGCTCCCAAAGTAAAAGGTGCTTGGTATCTGCATCAATTAACTCAACAGCGATCGCTAGACTTCTTTGTCTGCTTCTCCTCAATGGCTTCGTTATTGGGTTCGCCTAGTCAAGGAAACTATGCTGCTGCGAATGCGTTTATGGATGGTTTGGCTGATTATCGCCGCCGCATGGGATTACCTGGATTAAGCATTAACTGGGGAGCATGGTCTCAAGGTGGGATGGCTACTCGTGTAGCCAGTCAGTATCAGAGTCGGTGGAAAACATCTGGGATCGGTTCTATTTCTCCAGAACAAGGACTGCAAGTATTAGAGCAACTTCTACTCAGCCAGTCTACATCACAGGTGGGGGTACTACCCGCAGATTGGTCGGTGTTGGCAGAACAGTGGAGTTTAGGAAATCCAAATTCGTTACTTTTGGAACTGTTACAGCCGGAGAAATTACAACAACCTACATTAAAACAGAAGAATGACAAAGCAATTTTAGAGAAATTAAAGGCAGCACCAGAAACTGAACATCAAGAGATTTTGAGGAATTATCTCCAATCTCTAGTCGCAAAGACCCTAGGAACCAATTTATCAGAGATTCCTACTAATAGCAATCTCATCGAACTTGGTATGGATTCTCTTATGACTATGGAAGTCGTCAATCAACTCAGTCGCGACTTAGACTTCATAATTTACCCCAGAGAATTTTATGAACGACCTAGAATCGACTCCCTAACTGAGTATTTGAGTGCTGAACTGGGGAACAAAGACATTGCTCTCAACTCCAATCAACCATCCCCAAAAACTTTAGAAATCTTTGAGACAAAATCCCTCGCCAATTCCCGGACTCTAACTCCAAGTTCAGAACGTCTCCCCGGTATTATCTTTATCCTTTCAAGTCCTCGGTCAGGTTCAACCTTGCTGAGGGTAATGCTAGCTGGTCATCCCTCCCTATTTTCACCACCAGAGTTGCATCTTTTACCCTTTAATACTATGAGAGAGCGAGAGGAACAACTCAATCTTTCTCACTTAGGTGAAGGGCTACAGAAAACTTTAATGGAAATTCACAGTTTAGACGCAGTAGCTAGTCAGGGTTTAGTTAGAGATATGGAGCAGCAGAACTTGTCTATTAAGCAGGTTTATCAGAGGCTCCAGGAAAATATCGCCCCCCGTCTGCTAGTAGATAAGTCTCCTTCCTATGCTGTAAATCGCGCCATCCTAGAACGAGGAGAAGCTATATTTGCCAACTCCAAATACATTCACCTAGTTCGCCATCCCTATCCAGTCATTGAGTCATTTGTGCGAATGCGGATGCAAAAAATGGCAGGGTTAGGTGATGAAAATCCTTACCAGGTTGCAGAGCAGGTATGGAGTAAGAGTAATCAGAATATACTAGATTTCCTGAAGCAGATAGAACCAGAACGCTACCATCAGATTCGCTATGAAGAACTTGTAAAGGAACCCTCTGCCACTTTATCACAACTATGCGATTTTCTCAACGTTGATTTTGATTCGGCGCTGTTGCAACCATATGAGGGCGATCGCATGACTGAGGGTGTTTATCAAAGTTCATTGTCAATCAGCGACCCCAACTTTCTCAAACACGATTCTGTAGATGCGAGTTTAGGAGACAAGTGGAAAAGTATTCAATTACCCCATCGGTTAGGGGCAGAAACACGACAGATTGCAAACCAATTCAATTATGAATTACCTAACCCCATGGATCATCTCTTAAATATACCTAAGAGCGAACAACAGAGCAAAGTTTCTTTAACTGCGGATGAAAAGTTCTTGGAGTTCAGAGGAAATCAGATGTGCGTCTGTAGTTGGGGTTCCCAGAATAATCCTGTAGTTCTCTGTGTTCATGGAATTTTGGAACAAGGATTGGCTTGGCAAGAAGTAGCCCATCCTCTGGTAGCAAAAGGTTATCGGGTAGTGGCTCCTGATCTATTTGGTCATGGACGTTCAACTCATTTCGAGATGGTCACTGCTTATAATTCTCTGACATTTTTGGCTCAAATAGATCGGGTGATTCAGGAATTACCAGACCGACCTTTATTTCTCGTAGGTCATTCGATGGGTGCAATGTTAGCCGCAATCATTGCTAGTGTGCGACCTCAGAAGCTAAAAGCCTTGATGCTGGTAGAACCTCCACTACCTAGTGAGGAGAACAAGCAAGAGCCAATTCATCAGCTAACGACTTTTTTAGAATATTTTGCCTCTTCCCCGCAACATCCGATATTTCCAGATGTCGCAACTGCTGCTAGGAGACTGCGTCAAGTTACACCTGCTTTGTCAGCAGAATTTTCCTACATCCTTGCCCAAAGGACTACAGAACTTTGTGAGGGCGGAGTGAGGTGGAATTGGGACCCGATTCTTCGGACTCGTTCTACCCTAAGTTTCAACAGCTTTAATGGAGGTCGATCTCAATATCTAGAAATGCTTAAACATATTCAAGTTCCCACCACATTAGTTTATGGAGATAGCAGTCAACTAAATCGTCCAGAAGATTTGCAACAACAGCAAACAGCTATGGCTCAAGCAAAACGGGTCTTTGTTTCCGGAGGACACAATCTCCACATCGAAGCTGCTACTGCTTTAGCATTACTGATTGAACAGTTGTTTTCTTGATCTCACCAATAATTTACAGCTTCTTTCAGTCGGATAGACCACAATATAACCGTAGGGGCGCGG
>CAZZXJ010000138.1:0-11980 GCA_964657905.1 uncultured Stigonema sp. | reverse complement strand
AGCGAGAATATGGTTGTCAAATTGAGCAGGTCGTAATTTTTTTACAGCAAACCTCCTCAGAAATCGTCTTTAAGCAAGAATATGTAGATACAAACACCAGACATCGTTATCGAGTCATCCGCTTGTGGGAGCAAGACCCCGCACCACTACTGGCTAACGCTGCTCTCCTACCACTAGCAACCTTGGCTCGTAGCAACTCACCTAACACCCTGCTAGAACAAGTCGCCACCCAAATCGATATGATTGAGGAAAACGATGAGCGACAGAATATCTCAGCTTGTACACAAATTCTAGCTGGCTTACGGTTTAAGAAAGATTTAATTCAACACCTATTTCGAGAGGAAATTATGCAGGAATCTGTGATTTATCAAGATATCCTTCAAAAAGGAGAGCAAAGAGGAAAGAAACAAGAGGCACTAGCACTCATTATGCGTCTTTTGACGCGTCGGCTTGGTGCGATCGCTCCTCAACTGGAAGACCAAATTCGCGGCTTATCCGTCCCGCAACTGGAAGATTTGGGAGAGGCGCTTTTAGATTTCTCCAGCGAAACTGATTTAACTAGCTGGTTAGCTACCCAGCAGTTGTAAGCAAAATCCAAAATTTAAACCGCAGATAAACGCGGATGCACGCGGATAAAACAGACAATTATCTGCGTTTATCTGCGTGCATCTGCGGTTAAAATCCAAAATGCAAAATTAAGACAGCCATTCTAAAACAGCTTCTTCTTTCGTGTTGGTATTCCGGGATGGTGTTTCACGGTTAAAACTCATGTGAATTGACCGTGTTTGTTCACCATCAGCAGCAACAGCCAAAATTGGATAGTCAATTAAACCATCTTGGAAGGACATTTGGAAGCGGAATGTACCATCTGGATTCAGCTTAATTGGACGACCGCCAATTGTGACAGTAGCATCGGGTTCGGTTGCACCGTAGACAATCAACTCAGCATCGGCAATTAACCAGAACTGACGTGGACGCATTGGCACAGCGGAAGCAGAGAAACCAAGACCGGACATTCCCACACCGGACGCTGTTAAACCGGACCCAGTAGGAACTGCCCACATACCCACGCCAGAGGGGAAGACGTAGGAGCTGATAGCTTGTTCCGCAAGCCCAGAGCCAGGAACGTGCTGCATGGAGCCGAACACAGAGCCAGCAACCCGTTGCGCTTCGGCAGATTCAGCCAAGCCAAAGATTTGGTCGTAAATAGGGTTAGGGTTAGGGTTAGGGTAGCTGCCATTGCTAGCAGCAGTAGCAGGCGTCCCCACCTTCTTAGTGGGGGGAACCAGTTCGTAAACGGTCTTACCTTGCAAATCTTCTTCAAAGTTCACTGTGATAAAGATGTCCTCAATCCAATCGGAAGGATAGACAGGAGGAATGTGTACACGTGCAGAGCGAGCCAATACTAGCCAGCGACCATCAGCACAACGGTAGCCAATGTCGATCACATAATCGCGATCGCTCACAGGCACTGGCAAATACCATTCCCGTGCCAGTTCATCAGAGGGATACTCCTGAATGCTGTGAGGGCTTTGGTAATCTAAGTTAATGTCGGTGACATCGTAAATCCGTAGTGCCAGCTGTTGTCCCCCTTGGCGACGCAGTTCTTCTTTGTGTTCGTTGGGGACATCCCAGTAGGTGTAAGCCCACTGCGGGTCGCGAGGCATAAGCACAATGCGGCTTTCACCATAACCACTGGGTAGATCTGGCAGTCCTTCATCCACATCTGTGAGAATGCCACCAGTACGATCTACCTGACCCAACTCAAATTTTGCTGCTTCCACGGTTTCCTGTGCCTCCATTGAACGAGATTGGCTGAGAGAAACTTTGCTGCGCTCGACTTCTTGAATCGATGCCAGCAGTTGCGATTTACGCATGCGGCTATAGCGAGAGACGGCATATTCGCTTGCTACTTTACGTAGTTGCCGTAATGTCATCTCTTCTAGCGGTGGGCGTTCTTTTGCCATAATTTACCTTTGGCCTCCATCCATTAGTTTGAAAGGTTAATCATATCCCCCGGTTAAAAATTGTTGATTGTGTGCTATCAACCCCAGATGAACTTCTTATTCTTGACTCCTGGCTTTGTCCAGGTTTTAAATTTTTTCGTGTGTTTTTTAATTGCGGGTTACTCCCTTTCAATTCCCTGTCCTGCCAAATCAGCATTTTGTTTTGGGAGCGGAGGAGCCTTTGTTAATAAACATTAACCTATAAGCATATGTAGGGATCAAGGGGGTGTCACACACATTTTCGTTCTTTTAACGAATTTATCAGCCCTTCGGGGATCAAAAAGTTATGATTTCCTGACATTTTTAATTATAAATTACGCATTGACAAGAAAGACAAGAAGTGGATAAGAAAAGTGCGGAAAAAAAGTTTGCGTCAATTTCGCCACCTACCCAAAATCTAAAATCACACAACTAAATAAAAACAAAGCCCTTCTAGACGATTCTGGAGGGGCTTTGTTTTGTATCAAAATACGATAAAATTATGAGTACTTTCTTACTATTTGCCTTGTTAGGTGAATTTTTCCTCTCTGGTCGCGCATAGGCAGAGTTTCCAGTATGGTCAAAAAAATACATTTATCTGTCCGTAACTCATTAAGGTGATAGTTTCCCAGGGGTGGAGTCATTGTTGGGTCAATAGATTTGGCCATCGCCACTGAGGCTATAAAACGTATCGAAAATGAACCTACTGTCAAAGAACGGAGGAAAATGAAGTATCACGACTGAACCCCAGTTTCAGATACTTCAAGCCAGTTATTACGCAGCGACCTTCTCCATTTCCTGACAATTTTGCTTCAGCATGTGAGTGATTTTCTCGGCAGGAGTAGGGATACCAAAGTAAAATCCCTGACCTTCTTGACAGCCACGCTTTTGTAAATATTCAAGCTGTTCTTTAGTCTCCACCCCTTCTGCTGTAATGTTCAATTGGAGGCATTTAGCTAGAGCAATAATGGCATCGGTGATGGCAGCACTATCAGGATTGGAGACCACATCTTGCACAAAAGACCGATCAATTTTGAGTATGCTTACAGGGAAGCCCTTCAAATAGTTGAGAGAAGAATAACCAGTACCGAAGTCATCCAACGCTAGCAATAGCCCTAGTTCTCGTAATTGTTTGAGGGTTTTAATGGAGTGCTGAACATCACTCATCAAAAAGCTTTCAGTCACTTCTAATTCTAAGTAAGATGCTGGCAATCCTGTCTCCTGTAGGACTTGTGTGACAACCTCTACTAAATTTGGTTCTTCAAACTGTCGAGCTGAGAGGTTCACTGACATGCGAATTGGCTTCATTCCAGCCAGATGCCAGTCACGGTTTTGGGCGCAGGCAGTTCGCAATACCCATTCCCCAATGGAGACGATTAAACCATTGTTTTCTGCGATGGGAATAAATTTTGCGGGAGAAACCAAACCTCGTGTAGGATGTTGCCAGCGCACCAGTGCTTCTACTGCCGTTACTTCTCTAGTGTGCAAATCAACCATAGGTTGATAATAAACTACCATTTCGCCTCGTTCCAGGGCCCCACGTAATTCATTTTCCAATGCTAATCGCTCCTGCAACTGAGCGTTCAATTTAGGTGAATAGAACTGGTATTGACTGCGCCCTTGCTGTTTTGCTTGATACAATGCCATATGAGCCTGTTGCAGTAGTTGTTCTACACTTTTGCGATCGCCTAAATCATTAATTGTAATACCGATACTAATTGTAATATGAATCTGCTCCCCATTTATTATAAAGGGTTTGGCCAACATAGCCAGTAGTAACTGCGATAGTTGGATCAAACTCTCAAAGGAAAGTAGATCCGTGCGAGCGATCGCAAATTCATCTCGGGTCAAATTCGCAAGGATATCTGTTTGAGCTAGAGAGTTTGTTAAACGTTGGGCAACGGCTCTCAACAGCAAATTTGATTTCTCATGCTCCAATCCATGACTGATAGCTGTGAAATCATCAATGCTAAGCCAAAAAATAGCTACAAGCTGCTGGTGGTTTTGAGATTGAGATACATTCTGATAAAGGCGATCGCCGAATAAATCACGATTCGGTAATCCAGTCAAGTTGTCATAGTT
Source organism: uncultured Stigonema sp. (assembly GCA_964657905.1). Classification (GTDB taxonomy): domain Bacteria; phylum Cyanobacteriota; class Cyanobacteriia; order Cyanobacteriales; family Nostocaceae; genus Stigonema. The sequence continues at coordinate 7,913 of CAZZXJ010000138.1, read as the reverse complement.
AGTAATCTGATGAATTAACTCATCTAATTTATGCAGAGTTTGTGAGGTATCTGCCATTAAAGTACCTGCCTCATCTGCAAATTCTGTTGGCAGTTCGGGTAATTTTTGGGTGCGTAAATATTCTTGCAATGCAGCTGAGGTCAAAATTACTGGAGCAAGGAGGTAGTGCAGTGCATATAGGGTAGCTACTGTACCAGTTAATGTCGCCACAAGAGCATTGAGCAGCACTCGCACCGCCATCTCCCAAGAATAGGAGTGAGAAGTAACGAAACTAATGAGTAAAGTTAGCAGTGGTACGTGAGTACCTAAAAACGCCACCAACATGATTTTGGCGGTGTAACTTTTCTTGAGTAATCCGAATTGAGCTAGAGACGAGTATAGATAAAGTTTCTGATTTAGCTGCATATAAATGTTAGTCAAGGGTTGAGTCTACTACGTTGCTGTGGCACTCAGGATTGGAATTGCAATCTTAAACTCGGTTCCTATACATGGTTGAGAATTCACCTCCCATGTGCCATTGTGTTTTTCGACCACAATTTGATGGGCTATCGATCAGCCAAATCTAGTGCCTTTGGCTACTTCCCAGCAGGAAAGTATGCCAATTCCTAATCATTTACAAATTTATATAAATCAGTGGGCATAAAGCAACTGTTTATACAAGTCTTCGCTAAAAAATCACATATGATTTTCTACTCTTCCAGATATCTACTTGCCAAAAGCATGATTTGATATAACTTACAGCCACTGCTATAGCTAAAGAGGCGTTCGGTATCTTATGTGAAGGTAACTAGATTACTGATAAATAAATTAATACATTTTATACAAATCATTTTTGTGAAGATGTAAATTCATACTCTGATATCATGTCCGCTTGAACACTTATATATAAGGCTTGTAGTTGCGATGAGTGTGCTCTTAACAGTATGAGAGCGCACTCATCGCAACTACGAACCTATTTTTTATTTATAAGTAATTAAGCGGACATGATATGATTCAGCAATGCCATTACAGCAATTTTCAGGTAATCAGACCACAGTCGTAGGGGCGAAAGGCCGTTCGCCCCTACGACTGTGTGGTTCATTTAGGTGAAAATTGCTGTAAAATAGAATCCCCGTTTTCAGGCGGAGCCAAGACGGGGTTGTTCAATAACTGATTATTTCTCACCAATTGCACAGGAACTCTTCTGACTCCTGAACGGCAGTTGCTTCAAGGAGGGCATTGCCTTTCGGTAGTTCCTCTTGGGGTAACGAACATGATCGGACTGCCTCCTCCTGACTCCTTCTAAAAGTAATATCTAAAAAATAATGCTTATTTTGTGCTGATCTTGTTGATAACGGACATGTCCCGGATACGCCACACATCTCCTACACGAACCAAATCGTACCTGACTCGCAATTTTTCTTGATCAGATTTTTTCATAACTCCGTTTTCATAAAACTGTGTTATCTCAGTCACCGAAGCTTGCACGGCAGCACGATTTGGATCACTCAGGCTTGTATCTAAAGATTCCACTTTCAGGCTGTGGTCGTAAGAACGATAGCGATGTTCTACCTTTTCCTGTTGGGCAATTAGCCGCCATTGAGACAGAGATGAACCAACTAAAATATGATCTAAACTATCAATTTCATGGTGAGATCCTAAAGCCTCAGCTTTTGTAGATAGCCAAGTCTTAATCACTTCCTCAGCAGCCTCATTTGTCAGAGGGCCTGTTGGTAATTGCGGTTTGCTGTTGGGGTCAGGAATGGGTATTGGGGGTTCATTAAGCTGCACCCCCAACTGTTCGGTTTGCAAAGATGGTGAGGAGGAAAACAGATTTTTTACCCATTGAAAAGTTGTTGTTACTAATAGCAACAATACTAGTATACCAGCCAAAGAGGCAAATGCCATCAACACCAGTCTCGTTCGTGGTTCTATGCGGTCAAAAGGTCGCCGTCCATGAGTAAAACTCTGACGATTATCTAAGGCAAGATGAGCGCTACTAGCTTGAGTGCGTTTACGCCTCCTCTGTCTTGATGGTGGAGGAGGTGAAGTAGCTACTTTGCCATTCAAGTTTTGGTTGGTTCCTCTGCGAATGCGGTCAGCACTAGAAATCGGTGTTGCTGGAGTTTCAGCTTTTGGACTTTGCTCAGATGAAGAAGTGGGTGATCTAGGAAAGCTGGGTGGCGAAACGTTTGTTCTGTTGTGATGGGATTGGCGCTCAACCTCAGTTGCATTGCTACGACGACGGGGATAAGTTGTCTGTGTATCGGAAAAAGACTGGCTGTTGATCAGTGTCGATTCATTAGTTGAATGGGCTTCCATTGGCAAAGCTTCTAAATAAGCTTGTACTTGCCCGTTGGCAAAATAATCTTTTAAGGAAGCTTGCTCACCAGCCAAATCTCGGAAGTGCGGAAACACTTCATCGTGCAACCAGTGTTCTCCATATAAACACAGTCCCGGCAAAAGGTCAGGAGAATTTTGAGAATTGTCTTGAATAAAAGCCAGAGCTTCGTATTCATGACTCAGTTCTAAAGCACGGGTTGCAACTTCTGTTTGCCCTAATAGTAGCGCACATAGTGACTGTTCTAGATGGACATCTTGGCGTTTGCCCAGACGGGTCAGCATTTGCCTCGCCTGACGAATTAAAGCGGGTTGACGTTGGGCAAATCCCCGCGCTATCAAGGCATAGACTGCCAAGTATGTGGCGACAGCGGAAGGACGCTTACTTTCCGCCTCAAACAAGAGGTGCTGTTCTGCGACTGTTAAGTAGTTGCGCAGTTGCTGGATAAATCGCAGAAAGTCATCTATGTTCAGACCAGATTGGTCATCTAAATTACCATCAATGCCACCGCGCTGGTCTAAGACGTCCTGTAATAGTTGTAACCCTTGCCCTCGCTCAGCAGTTTTTTCTATCGGTAGTGCTAGTAACTCCAGTATTCTATATGGTCGCAACCGATAAAGATCCGCGAGAATTTCATCCCGAACGCTAGGGAATAGCCCTTCACGTGATAAGACTTCCTCGCCTGTTTCCAAAGAAATGGCAGCATTTTCGTAGTAACCTTGCTGCCATTGCTCGCGACCTAGCTCCAAGCATGCTAGGGCGACGGTAAGAACAATGTCTGGACGTTCAACAGCAGGAGAGTTGGACTCTTCACTGATTGGTCTGTTGCTCGGTTTGACACTGGCTGCACCATTTTTATTAATGATATATGGACGACCAAGTTCCAGTACCAGTTCGTATTCCCCTAGCTCTTGCAGAATCAGTAAAGCACCAATTAATTCCTCTTGGGAAATTTCAATGCTGAAATTATGTCCGTCAAGATTACCCTTGTTGCTAGAAATGCGATTTTCCACCGCTCCTCTAGGGTTTTGAACACTATCAGAGCCATAGGCATGAGCAAGATAAAGCTGATCGTAAGCTTTGCGTTCTTTTGGATCTGATAAAACCACGTAAGCTTCTTCTATAAGTTGTTTGCGAGATGTAATTGCTGCTTGGGAATACTCACGCCGTGGCAGTTGCACAATGCGATCGCTGTATGCCTGCCGCAATTGTTCATCACTTGCCGCCAATGGTAGTCCTAAAATTCTGTAATAATCTAGAGGAATTCGCACAGTCTACTTCCCCAGCAGCGTGATCAACATAATTTTTCTAGAGCTTTCCAGGTCTGCAAAACCGTGCAATAATAAATTTTTGACTTCACACTACAAGTGTGTATTGCAACAACTTTACTTGTGCCTTCCCCAAGATAAAGTCTTTAGTCTATATACTTACTAATTTTTACCTTGACTTTTAAAGCCGCCAGACTTTTTCTGTGTTACTTTTGATATCTTTGGGCTTAACAGACCTGCTATCAGCCTTCGACACCATAAAGAACCAACAGCACCTTGGGTTGTGCTAGCGGGAGATTTTTTGATTCTATGAACGGGTATGTATAGCTTGACCATTCCTGCGGCTGGTTCAGAGGGACTTTCCCCAGCATACATACGGTGAACTCAACACCGCTTTCTAGTTAAGCTGGTACTAGTAAGCGAGGCTAATTGTATCATCATTAAGCTCTCATAGCAATTATCTTTAGGTTAAGGTATAAACATTTTCACAGCTATTTTTTTAAATTGTTAATGAATATGCAGAAATATTGCCATTCTCATTGGTAGTCTAAGGGGGAGAATGGGAATTGTTGGTTGTTGGTGAGTCAGCGCTGCCGGAGGGTTTCCCGACACAGGCGAGTGCGACTCGGGAGAGGCTCGCGAACCAGTTCGCGAGCCTCTCCCGAAAGGTTGTTGGTTGTTAATTGTTCTCCAAACCACGAACAACTAACATTATTAAAAGCTTACGCTGTCCGAAAGCCACTTATCCAAAAAGTTTTACGACAGGGATATCAGAAATAATGGTTCAAGAACGTACGTTACCCAAATTTGATGCGGCAAAAGCGCAAATAACCAAAGAAGTTGGGTTGCGGTTATACGAAGATATGGTGTTAGGGCGTACCTTTGAAGACAAGTGCGCCGAAATGTACTACAGGGGCAAGATGTTTGGTTTTGTACACCTGTACAACGGTCAGGAAGCTGTTTCCAGTGGAGTGATCAACGGTGCGATGCGACCTGGTGAAGATTTTGTTTGTAGTACCTACCGCGACCACGTTCATGCTTTGAGTGCTGGAGTACCTGCACAAGAGGTGATGGCAGAGTTATTTGGCAAAGCTACAGGTTGTAGTAAAGGGCGCGGTGGTTCAATGCATATGTTCTCAGCCGAACATCGCTTGCTTGGTGGCTATGCTTTTGTGGCTGAGGGCATTCCTGTAGCAGCAGGAGCGGCTTTCCAAAGCAAATACCGCCGAGAAGCGTTGGGCGATGAAACCTCTGATCAAGTAACGGCTTGCTTTTTTGGCGATGGAGCCTGTAATAACGGTCAGTTTTTTGAGACGCTGAATATGGCAGCACTGTGGAAACTGCCAATAATTTTTGTCGTCGAAAATAATAAGTGGGCGATCGGTATGGCTCACGAAAGGGCAACGTCCCAGCCAGAGATTTATAAGAAAGCCAGTGTATTTGATATGGTAGGTGTGGAAGTAGACGGTATGGATGTACTGGCAGTGCGAGCAGTGGCGCAAGAAGCTGTAGCCCGTGCCCGAAAAGGAGAGGGACCGACATTAATTGAAGCACTTACCTACCGTTTCCGTGGTCACTCCCTAGCAGACCCAGATGAGATGCGCTCCCAAGCAGAGAAAGAATTCTGGTTTGCCCGCGACCCCATTAAAAATTTTGCTGCCTATTTGATTGAGCAAAACCTAGTGGGGGAGCAGGAACTCAAAGCTATTGACCGTCAAGTGCAGCAAGTTATAGACGAGTCTGTGAAATTCGCCCAAAGTAGCCCCGAACCAGACAAGAGCGAGTTGTATCGCTTTATATTTGCCGAAGACGAGTAAAATATAGTAATGGGGCATAGGGCATAGGGCATAGGTGTTTACTTACATTCCCCATGCCCCCATACCCCATGCCCCATGCCCCACTATGACTAAACTTCACCTACAAACAGATCAGTCCCAGCTGGAGGTCTTACCAGAACGAGGAGGTATTATCCTCAGTTGGCGCTTACAAGAGCAAGAAATTTTCTATCTGGACGCGGAACGCTTTGCTAATCCTCAATTGAGTATAAGAGGTGGAGTACCAATTTTGTTCCCTATTTGTGGTAACTTACCCGACAACACCTACACCTACAAAGGTAAGCAGTACACTCTCAAACAACACGGCTTCGCTCGTGACTTGCCTTGGGAGGTTGGAGAAAACCACGCTAATCAAGAAAATCCTAGCCTCACCGTAGTCCTGAACAGCAACGAGGAAACACGAGCAGTTTATCCTTTTGAGTTTAAAGTGGCTTTCACTTACCAATTACAAGGCAATTCCTTAGAAATTCGGCAGCACTATACAAATCTCTCCTCTGAACCGATGCCTTTTTCTGCTGGTTTCCATCCTTACTTTTCGGCGCTTGATAAAACCCAGCTAAAGTTTGAAATTCCCTCCCGTGAGTACCAAGACAAGGAAACAAAGGAAATTCATCCCTTCAACGGTAATTTTGATTTTAGTCGAGATGAAATTGATGTGGCGTTTAAGCAACTTAATGGTACATCCGCTACAGTCACCGACAACAGCCGTCGGTTAAAATTGACGTTGGATTACGATGATATCTTTTCCACGCTGGTGTTTTGGACGGTGAAAGGCAAAGACTTCTACTGTCTGGAACCTTGGAGCGCTGGTCGCAACGCCCTCAACACGGGAGAAAACCTAACTGTCCTGCAACCAGGATCTGACTTAGTGACTACTATCCGCCTCTCAGCAAATTTTTTCTAAAACAATTTACAAAACCAGAGATTTTTATGTTAAAGTTAGTGGAGTCGTGACAAGCAATCAATGGGTCGCTAACTCAACGGTAGAGTACTCGGCTTTTAACCGATTAGTTCCGGGTTCGAATCCCGGGCGACCCATAAATTTAGTAAGATGTTAGTTGTTGATTGTTGATTGTTAGAGTTACAACAATTAATAATCAGCAATCAACAAAGCTCTCACCTCTACCTTAGGCATAAACTTTTTCAACATAGGCACACGTCACTAGTTATAATTTCCTATATGTTGAAAAAAGTCTTAAGATCAGCGTAATCATCACGCTTATCTAAAACCGACTAGCTGAATACCATATTAGGAGGACTATCTATGGCGATCGTACCATTGCGGCTGCTGTTGGATCACGCGGCTGAGAACGGTTACGGCATCCCAGCCTATAATGTTAACAACATGGAGCAGATTCAAGCTATCATGCAGGCTGCTCAACAGACAGATAGCCCCGTGATTTTGCAGGCTTCTCGTGGCGCTCGTAAGTATGCTGGTGAAAATTTCCTGCGTCACCTGATTTTGGCCGCAGTAGAAACCTACCCTCATATTCCCATTACTATGCACCAAGATCATGGTAATAGCCCTGCAACCTGCTACTCCGCGATTCGTAATGGTTTCACCAGCGTAATGATGGACGGCTCGCTGGAAGAGGATGCCAAAACCCCAGCAAGCTTCGAGTACAACGTCAATGTCACCCGCGAAGTGGTGAAAGTAGCTCACTCTGTAGGCGCTAGCGTCGAAGGCGAACTCGGTTGCTTGGGTTCTCTAGAAACGGGCATGGGCGACAAAGAAGATGGTCACGGTGCAGAAGGTAAGCTTTCTCATGACCAGTTGCTGACTGACCCAGACGAAGCAGTTGCATTTGTGGAGCAAACTCAAGTAGATGCTTTGGCAGTAGCTATTGGTACTAGCCACGGTGCTTACAAGTTTACCCGCAAACCGACTGGAGAAATTTTGGCAATCAGCCGCATTGAAGAAATTCATAGCCGGTTGCCCAACACCCACTTGGTCATGCACGGTTCCTCCTCTGTACCCGAAGATTTGCTCGCCCTGATTAACAAGTATGGCGGTCAAATTCCTGAAACCTACGGTGTACCTGTGGAAGAAATCCAAAAAGGCATCAAAAGCGGTGTGCGTAAAGTAAATATTGATACCGACAACCGTCTGGCAATTACCGCAGCGGTGCGTGAAGCTTTGGCAGCAGATCCGAAGGAATTCGACCCCCGTCACTTCCTCAAGCCTTCTATTAAGTATATGCAGAAGGTTTGTAGCGATCGCTATCAGCAATTTGGTACCGCTGGTAACGCTAGCAAGATTAAGCAAATTTCTTTGGATGACTTTGCTGCTAAGTATGCCAAGGGAGAACTTAGCGCTGTCACTAAGAAAACTGCTAACGTTTAATTTAAGAATTAAGTAAAAAGGGACGCAGCTTTGCAGTGTCCCTAATTTCACTGAGGATTCTCTTATTGGAGTAGACTGAGCCGGGTGTACTTAGGTTCCCCGGTTTTTTATTTTATTTAGAAACAAGGAGTCAGGAGTCAGGAGTC
>CAZZXJ010000137.1:8503-11982 GCA_964657905.1 uncultured Stigonema sp. | reverse complement strand
GCCAAGCATGAAAATCTTCTAAAGACTGAGATTTTTACTCAGCACTCAGCACTCATAGTGTTACTGTATACGCATCCCGAATTCCAGGCACTTTGGTGATTTCATCTAAAATTCCATCAGGTAAGGGGTCATCCAGGTTAAGAGCCATAACTGCATCACCACGGACAATTTTGCGTCCAACCTGCATACTGGCAATATTGACATTAAAACTACCGAGTAGGGAACCAAGTTTGCCGATGATCCCCGGCATATCACGGTGCAGGGTGAACAGCATATGCTGGCTAGGGGGAACGTTAATTGGGAAACCATCAATGTTGGTCAGATAGATTTCCCGATCACCCAACAAAGCGCCCGTGACAGAATGAGTACCCAAAGAACCCGTGGCTTCGAGATGCAAAGAACCTGCATAGTCTCTCTCTGAGGCATCCCGTGTTTCAATGACCCGAATTCCCCGCTCCTTTGCCTCAATGCTAGCATTTACGTAATTTACCCGTTCCCGTAGAGCTTGGTAAAGTAGCCCTTTCAAGGCTGCTACCACCAAAGGCTGACTCTTGTTTGTTGCCAGTTCGCCTTGTAGGCGGACGTTGAGCAACTCCACTCGTCCGCCAGCCAACTGTCCCACCAAGTTACCCAAGGTTTCTGCCAGTTGCATGTAGGGTCTGAGTCCTTCCAACACGTCGGGACCGAGTCCGGGAATGTTAACCGCTGAACGCGCTGGTAGTCCTAACAGCACATCCCGAATTTGCTCAGCAACGTCAATCGCTACATTCACTTGGGCTTCTGTAGTGGATGCTCCCAAGTGGGGAGTAAGGATAATTTCTTTCCCAATTGACTTTAACGGGGAATCGCCCAGTGGTTCTGACTCGTACACATCTAATGCCGCACCTGCAATTTGACCCTGCTGGATAGCGATCGCCAAAGCTTCTTCGTCAATGATACCACCGCGAGCGCAGTTGATAATCCGGGCGTTAGGTTTCATCTTTGCCAACATCTGGGCATTGATTATGTGGGTGGTTTCCGGAGTTTTGGGTATGTGTAGCGTGATGTAGTCTGCTTGCTGCACCAGCAAATCCAGATCCACCAATTGACAGCCCAGCTGTTCTGCCCTGTCTGTGGAAATGAAGGGATCGAAAGCTAGTAGTTTCATGCCCATTGCCTTGGCAACATTGGCAACATGAGCGCCAATTTTACCTAAGCCAACAATACCCAAAGTTTTTTTGTAAACTTCAGCACCAACAAAGGTTTTGCGATCCCACTCACCACGTTTCACTGAAGCGTTGGCATCAGGGATGTGGCGAGACAAAGCCATGATCATGGCGATCGCGTGTTCGGCAGCTGCGATGGTGTTTCCCTCTGGAGAATTGACGACCACAATTCCTTTACGTGTAGCAGTGGGAACATCTACATTATCCACACCCACACCAGCGCGACCGATAATTTTTAGCTGCGTACCAGCTTCAATGATTTCTTTGGTGACGTGGGTGCCAGAACGAATCATCAGTGCATCGTATTCACCAATGATTTCTACCAGTTCATCTGGTTTTAGACCTATTTTGACATCAACAGCAGCAACTTGCGAGAGAATGTCAATCCCAGCTTGGTCAATTGGATCGGAGACAAGAACCTTAGACATGATTGCTGATTTTAAAGCTAGAGGTATTCCAGAAGATAGATTTTCCAGTGTAGACTTAAGCGTTGACGATTCAGCAGGAATGATGAGTTTCAATATCCGGTAACTGATTCGCGCATCGGGATGAGATCGCTACTCTTACTCCTTTCAAGAAGGCTTTGCCTAGGTCCAACGCTGCGTGAATGCATAACGCCCATATCTTTTAGTGATGATATAAGAGGGTCAGTTGTCAGGACTATGTAGCGCTTCCTCCTATATTTGAACATAATGACTTTTTTCGCCACTCACTCGGTAATATAAACCATCAATAGTACAAAAACCTATATCTAGAATCTATATATTTATGAAAATTTCTTAGATTTGATCTGCTTGCTAGCAATGCACAACAGCGTTCCGCGTGTTAATGCTTAACGGTTTACAAAGTTATCGGGACAAGTTCAGACTTGCAAAGCCTCTTAAGGCTAATAAGCTGTGCATCTATCTGCTGATAAGTACAAAGAGCGCAAATAACTAGGACCAGCCCTTTCAAGGTGACTAACGAGGGTACGTTGTTTCAGGGCTACCACCTTGAATCCTCTGCTCAGATTTTGGGCTTTTTGAAGATTCAAATAACCAATCTTCGTTCCGAATTTCACCACCTTGAAAGGGCTGGCTAACGCACCCTACCTAGACTTTACATTTGTTTACTATCTGCTGATATATATATTTATTACCGCCCTTATGTCCAGCCTTGGCGAATGGAATTCGCGGCTACACAGACAAAACCCGCCTACGCGGGTTTGAAATTCTGGAGTCCGCGCAGGCGGACTTCGTTTGTATAGCCGCAATTTCTAATCGCCAGGTATATTTGCTTGAAATTATCGTAGCCCCTAATGGACTTTGGAGGTTTTTAGATGAAACCGAATTTTGAAGAAATGAGCAAAGCGGAACTGAAAGCCTATGTGCAAGCACATCGAGATGATGTGGTCTATTTACCCTAATTGCTGTAAGTGCTGAGTGCTGAGATTTTCTATGGTGGGCAGTGCCCACCCTACTATTGTGGAAACTTTCGTTCTTGCACCTCACTAGCATAATCTTGCACGGCTTTGGTGATTGTCTCCCGCAAGTTTGTATAAACTTTGGCAAATGGTGGTTGCTTTTCGGAAAGACCGAGTACATCTGATGTCACTAAAACTTGTCCATCACAGTGAGGTCCTGCACCAATGCCAATCGTAGGAATACTGATTTTTTGTGTAATTTGCAATGCTAATTGAGCGGGGATATGCTCTAACACAATGGAAAATGCACCCGCTTGTTCTAAGGCGATCGCTTCAAGTAAAATTCTTTCAGAGGCTTCCTGCGTCTTCCCCTGTTGCTTTAATCCGAGTTGATGTATGGATTGAGGAGTCAAACCAACGTGACCCATCACCGGAATTCCAGCTTGTACCAAACGGGTAATAGTTTCTACCATGAGTGGATAACCACCCTCCATCTTTACCGCTTGCGCCCCAGTTTCTTTCAAAACCCTCCCAGCTGAATGTATAGCTTGTTGGAGACTTTCTTGATACGTTAAAAATGGTAAATCTACGACCATTAAGGCACGTTTTACACCACGGCGCACAGCTTTAGCATGGTGCAGTATTTCCTCTAGGGTGATTGGTAGTGTTGTTTCATACCCTAGTACCACTGCCATGGTATCTCCCACAAGGATTAAGTCTACTCCGGCGGCATCTAATATGTGGGCGATCGCATAATCCCAAGCGGTCAATGCCACAATAGAACGTCCCTGTTGTTTCCATTGGATTAATTGCTGGGTGGTGACTGGCATTTTGGATTTTGGATTTTGGATTGCTAATTGCTAATTGCTAAT
>CAZZXJ010000137.1:0-8493 GCA_964657905.1 uncultured Stigonema sp. | reverse complement strand
GCCATTAGCTATTAGCGATTAGCAATTATCTACTTTACAGCGTGACTGAAGGCAAGATGTGGTTTTGCACTTTCCATTTTAGGCATTAACCAAGCCAGACCTTCACTAGTACCAATCCACAATTTATTGCCCATGTCTGGTTCTAGGGAAAGAACACGGCTAGAAGGAAGACCGGGAACTTGGTCAAGCATTGCTCCGGTATTTGGGTTTAATCGTAGCAAACCATCATTAGTGCCGACCCAGACACTGCCATCTTTGGCAAAGCGGATGGCGGTGACGTTACGTCCACGCAGAGGAGTTACAGACCGCAGTACTATACCAGTTTTCGGGTTAATAACTAGCAAATTATTGGGCATTCCCACCCAAATCAATCCTTGTGGACTAATAGCTAGGGCTTGGACGGTCGTTCCTGGTAAATTGTCGATCCGCTTGATGATCATCGCACTGGCAGTATTCACTCGCACCAGACCATCAAGAGTCCCAACCCAAAGTTGACTTTCAGCATCTAAAGTTAGAGCGTTAGCACTGACACCAGGGAGGTTTTTTAATGTCGTCATGATCAAGCCCTGGTCGGGGCTAATTAAGGCTAAGCCGTTATCTGTTCCTGTCCACAAATAACCCCGCTTGTCAACTAATAAAGACAACACCCGTTTAGAAGGCAAAAATAAATTTTGCGCTGTAATTTCGCTGGTACGAGGGTCTACTCGCTTTAATCCCTCATAGGTTCCTACCCACAAGCGTCCAACTTTGTCTTCGGCTAAAGCACCTATGGCGACATTCGGTAAACTAACACGAGCTAAAATCTTGCCAGTGTTCGGGTCAATCCGCGACAACCCCCGCCAAGAACCTACCCAGAGATTGCCTGTAAAATCACCCTGCAAAGCACTAACGCGATAATCTGTCTCTAGCAACCGCTCCTGCAATGGCCGCTCATTAGGTAAGGAGTCAATTCTTGGTGGTGGTGCAGAAGCTGAGTAAGCAGGGGTTAACTCGGATGGATCAACCTCAGGGGTTTCTTGTGGGGGAACACGACTATCAGTTTTTTGGGTGGTCGCCGGAATTGCCATCGCTACAGTAACCATTCTCGGCACTACCAACAAGAGCAGTGTAGAACCAATCAATAAACTAATACGCTTGCAAAATAATACCACGGTCACATTTCCTTGACTGGCTTTGGGTTAATTTCAGTGTTCCCCAACTTTGTATCTTTTTAAACTTTATTTGCAATTTTTTTGACATCTATCTGTTGGGGTAGGGAACCAACAGTATCCTTTATCCTTTACTTCCGTGATTGGTGTCACCAAGTATATGGCAGTTTACGGTCTTAACTCTGGTTGCGCCCCTGCTAAGTAGTAGTGCAAAATTAAATATATATTTGTCCGCCGCGAGTGGAGCGTAGACGCGGAGCGGCTTCCCGTAGGGTAGCGGAACGTAGACCCCGAACGGGGCGCACCCGTTGGGTAGCAATCGCTTCTGTTTTGGAGATTGCTTCGCTACATTACCCAGTCGCTCGCGGCGGACATAAATAATTTTGCGTAAGCACTTAGGCGTGATACTGTGCAGGTTCTCGTGACCCCTCATATCAGACAAAAACGCCGCGCTATTGGTTCCCCTGTCCTTAAGGGCTTGAATCCTTAAGTTTGTCCAGGTTTTGAGTAGCGCAGCAAATGAGACTTTGGTAGGTAGCGTAGACGCGTACCGGCACATATCTAAGACATCTGTCTCTAGATAAGCCGTCTTGTTTCTACTTTCTTCATAATTGCCCAAGCTGAATTGAGGCAAATAATTAAATATAACTCATTACGTCTTTTTAAAGCTGAGATAAAGATTTTATAAATTTTCTTACAATTAAATAATAACATCCTTTATGGAGTTCTAACATAGAAAACATAAATGTTTAAAAAAATATGTTTTGAATTGCAAAAAACAAAAGATGCCATTTTTTTCATATATGTTAGAGAAAAGCTAGCACTCTAAGTTTTAATTTATAAGTCTTAATTTGCAACCTAGCAATATTATGTATACATCAAACCTCAAGTCATTGAAATTTCAGATTTTGCAAACTAAACTCTAAGGAATTGGGTTAGCCGGGAAGTTAGGCATGAAGGGAAGAGGAAATAGAGGAATTATATCTAATCTGGTCCGCAGAGGTTTTATGTATTGACTCAGTGGGCAACCACGACAACTTCATTACACTTGGGAGGTAATTTGATTGTCTTGGCTTAAATCTTCAATAACTGTGTGTGCAGATAGGCAAATAAAGTTCTCTTTTCTTAACTTTTTTCAAAATCTCTAGTACAGCACAGCGTAAATAAAGCAACCATTTCAAACAGGCACAAGCCTTGATATAGCAATCCTATTTGATTTCCGAACATGGGAGACAAGGGAGACAAGGGAAAGGTGTTCGTATCTCCTCCACGGATTGCTATATATAAACATGAGTGACTTTTGACGAACGCCTTGCGGTACTAATCCCTAGTTCTTACTTACACATTTAGTTCCGATTTTCAGGATATCAATGAGCAATCTTTCTAGATTAATTAACGAAGCCACTGAAATTGAGATGGCAATTCTTAATATCAGTGCTATTAAAGAAGCCGTAGTCATAGCCCGTGAGGATATACCGGGAGATAAACGTCTAGTAGCCTATGTTGTTTCCAAAAGGGATCCAGCACCTACCACTAGCGAACTGCGGCACTATTTGCAGGAGAAGTTGTCCGACGACATGCTACCTAGTGTTTTTGTATTCTTGGATACCCTGCCATTAACACCCAATGGCAAGGTAGACCGCCTTGCCCTTCCAGCACCTGATGGGAGCAAGCCAGAGATGAAAGCAACGTTTGTTGCCCCCCGCAATGATGTAGAACGCGAGCTAACGCAGATTTGGGAAGCACTTTTAGGCATCCAACCCATTGGCGTGAAAGACAACTTCTTTGACCTGGATGGAGATTCCTTGCTAGCCGTAGACTTATTCGCGCAAATAGAGCAGAAATTCGGCAAAAAACTTCCCCTAGCTACCCTCTTCCAATCAGATACTATAGAGGCTCTTGCGAAGATAATTCGCCCACAAGAAGAGCTAACATCTGGTAATCAAGTTTTGATATCAGACAAGGCTCAGGATAAATCAAAAAATCCTTGGTCATCCCTTGTAGAAATCCAACCTAACGGTTCCAAGCCACCTTTGTTCTGCATGCATCCCATGGCCGGAGAACTCCTAGGTTACCGTACATTGGCACCACATCTGGGAGCAGATCAACCAGTTTATGGGCTACAACCACAAGGGCTAGATGGAAAACAGCCTCCCTCTACCTGCCTAGAAGACATGGCATCACACTACATTCAGGAAATTCAGACCATTCAGCGCAATGGTCCTTATTTTCTTGTAGGGTACTCCTTTGGGGGTATAGTTGCCTTCGAGGTAGCTCAGCAGCTCCACAGGCAACGTGAGAAAGTGGGTATTTTAGTGATGATTGATACCATTCGTCCGGGCTATGAAAAACGAGTGCCATTTCTGATGCGAGTTTTCTTGCATTTAGGTAATGCTTTTCAACAAGGACCTACATACCTTTGGCAAAAGGTTTTAAGCTGGATCGCTCATGGCAAGTACCATTTGAAACGGAGAGCCGAGCGTTCTTTGAATGTTGCACAACATGTATTAGATATTATGGATCAATTACCTGAGGATGATGAACACTTAAGCATCATCAGGGCTAACGAGCAAGCTCAGCGCGAATACATCTTCCAGGATTATCTAGGTGGAATGACCCTCTTGCGGACTGAAGATAAGAATCGGGAAAGTGCTGAAGGCATGCAATACGATCGTCAATTCGGGTGGGGCAATATTATCGCTGAAGGAATAGATATGCATTACATTCCCGGATCTCACATTTCCGTACTCGAAGAACCCAATGTACGGGTAGTTGGAGAAAAAATGAAGGTTTGCCTAGACAAGGCATATGCAGTGAACTTAACGAGTGTGAAGAGTTGAAGATTTTGGGAAGGTACTTGACAAAAGCAGTTTTTTGTATTTTTGGTAGTCAGGAGTCAGGAGTCCTCCCTATTCTGGCTCCTAGATCCTGACTCCTTTTTTAGTTAGGTGTACTTCATTCATATGAGAACTGCTATAGGAGGTTTTTGGAGGTGTCCCTACACTGTTGAGCGACACCTCCAAAAAGGTAAACTCCGATTTGACATTCCACAGCTTGCCGTCGTGAAGCAGCAGTGTTAAGTTGCTAGCAGTAAACTCAAAATGCAACTGACGCTGCTCAAATTCTGACCAAGCAGCTTTAAAGTTCTGCGGTGTTAAGTCCTTAAAAGCAACCGTCATATGGGGAGCAAAAGGGCGGGTTTTAGAAACCTGATCGACAATTAAGAGCTTATTTTCCAGATATGCCATTAAATCGGCATGCATTGCCAGCAGTTCTGGGGTTCTGACTACATTAATATAGATAACGCGCTTGCCAAAGGCTCCATAACCGCTGAGGGTAACGGGTACTGATTCTCGACCACTAGCAAAATCCCTGAGACATTCTTCTAGAGGGTGTACATTTTCATCCAGCCATTCAAAAGGCGCTTGCAGGGTAATGTGGGGCGGAGAGTTTTGAGCGCCGCGATTAGCATAGCGGTCAGCAAAGTGCTGCTTGATCTGGTTGGCGTAGTCCTGAATTTCCAGGGGTGGTAAGAGGGCAATAAAAAAACGACTCATGCCATTTGAGATTTTGAGTTTTGAACCGCAGATGCACAAGGCAGTGGGTTGCGGGGGTTACCCCCGTTCAAGCAACTGCCGTGCGAATAATTATATCAGCGTTTATCTGCGGTGGCAATTTTGGATGATGACAGTTTTGTAGAAGCGTGGTTTGCTGTGCTGTGTTTTATGAGAGCAACATTGAATCTAATGTAACTTACAAATCTGGCGCGTACGTAGAAAATATTACAACATATTAGAGGATACTTAAGGATGCCGTGGTTTGTAAAGATAGAAGAAGGAAAAGTCGATAAACCCACTTTTGACAAATATGTACCTGCCCATAAAGCCCACGTGCAAGAGTTGATTGCCCTCGGACATAAAGTGAAAACAGGCTACTGGGCGCCGCGGGGAGGCGGCATCAATGGATGAGGCGAAAGCCATTGTAGCTGGTGATCCATTGGTACAAAACGGCTGCGTCAAATATCAGCTTTACGAATGGCGAATTGTGGTGGAATAACAGGAAGTTCCGGCGGAACGTCTGTAAGGGCGTCAGGAGTTAGGAGTAAACTTTTTACTCATAACTTCTAACTCATAACTCCTAACTCCTAAATTTAATGCTATGCTGTTTTAAGACCTGGATCTATGCGACTTCAACGCCCAAATCTTGTCAGAACCGGAAGGTAGCAGCAATACGGGATGCTTGTGGTAGGCGTAGTCTCCGGGTCGCCCCATTTTAGGAGCGCAAGAGCGGCAATGCCTGGTTTTGGTGATGTTGTTAAAAGAGCTTTTTACCTCGGTGTTGGGTTGGCTTCTTTCGCAGGCGAGAAAGCAGGCGGAAGAATAACCGAACTGCGATCGCAAGTCCAAAAGTTGGCAGATGAGATGGTAGCGCGGGGCGAAATGACGACAGAGGAAGCTCGGCGCTTCGTTGAAGATATGATGAAGCAAGCCCAACAGGCATCTACTTCTGGTGCAACTCCTGACAAAACACCTACCTCTGAGCCTCGCCGCATTGAAATATTAGAGGAATTAGAGGAAGAAGAAAAGCCAAAAGCAGCGAAAGAAAAACCTACTGAAAATGTTGATAACTTACGCACACAAGTACTAGAACTGCAAGAAGAGTTAAAACGGCTGCAACGTGATTAAAGTAGGGGCGAACGGCCGTTCGCCCGTACAGTTGTTAGTAGTTCACAACTAACAACTAATAATCAACAATTTATCTAGTGTCCTTCCGTTGATAGCTAGCAAGGACGTGAAGTTTATGGAAAAGTGGCAAAAAGATTTTTGGGATATGATGGACACAGTCGCTGATGAAGTAGAGCGCTTCTTCCTAGGAATGACTGAAATGGTAGACACCTTTATTGATCTATCGGAAGAAGTTACGGAGCAATGGGAAAATACAATTGCTACTGAAGTTGACCAGTATTTGCAGGATCTGGCTGAACCAATTTTGGAAATTTACTGGGAACTGGAAGAAATGGTGGGCGATGATATAGAGCCGACTTTTCCTTATTCAGTTGACCCCACACAAGAACAAAATGCTGCTTGTATTGGTTGTCGTCATTACCACGGTCAAGTATATAGCGGTAACTTATTAGTCTGTGGTATGCATCCCTACGGGTGGGAAGATGATAAATGTCCAGACTGGGAACAAGAAGATTTTTGAGTTAGTTGTTAGTTGTTATTAATAATAATATAGAAGAACCAACAACCAATAACTAACAACTAACAACTGACTATGGAAATCAAGTATGGCGAACGTAACATTGCGGAAGGACAACTCATTACATTTCCCAATCCGCGTGTGGGAAGGCGATACGACATAAACATTACCTTGCCGGAATTTACGTGTAAATGCCCATTTTCTGGATATCCTGACTTTGCCACAATTCAGATTACCTACATACCTGATGAGCGTGTGGTGGAATTGAAGGCGATCAAGCTTTATATTAACAGTTACCGCGATCGCGACATCTCTCACGAAGAATCAGTTAATCAAATTTTGGATGATTTTGTTGCTGCTTGCGATCCATTAGAAGTCACAGTCAAAGGAGATTTTGCACCTCGAGGTAATGTGCATACGGTAATTGAGGTGCGTCATATGAAGCAGGCAGTACAAAACTAAGTACTAGAAATCTGGTTTTTTGACGGTGAAAGGATTGGCTAGTTTCGTTTCAATCTCTGAGAGGGATTCGTACAGAACAGCCCCCACCGCTAGATATACAATACCATATTCGGTAACGCGATATTTATTCAACCCGAATAAAGACCGTTCTAACCCTCTGATAACGAGGTCACCCATGCTTACAAATACTCTACTTCTTTCTAAACAACTCCCCAGCCTGCAATACTCCTCCACCCCAGAGCGATTCGATGAAACCTGGGAAGCTCCCTTAGCGACTCTCCTGGGACTAGGACGCGCTGCGGGTGCTGACTTCATCGAATTCTTTTTAGAGCATGTCAACTACATCAGTTGTCTTGCAGAAGACGATGCCATCACTAGCATTACACCGCGTCTTTCCACAGGTGCGGGGGTGAGAGTATTTAAAGGGCATGGCGACTGCTACGTCAGCACCAACGACCTTTCATTTTCAGGGCTATTAGCAGCCTTGGAAAAAGGTCTTTCTATCCTGGGATTGCAACTTCCCGCTCCCAACGCTTTCATTCCGGAAATTAACCTAGAACTACTAAGAGACTACACCACAAAAAGAGGTAAAGACAAGTGGTTACCTCTGTGTAGCTCTATGCGGGAAATGGGAGAAGTCCTGCTTGAAGGTACTACCAAACTAGAGCAAAAAGCCAAACATGTGCAATCGCGCCGCGCTACCTATTTCCGTGATTGGCAAGAAGTGTTAGTCGCTGCTAGTGATGGCACCTTTGCTCGTGATATTCGCCTCACCCAGTCGGTAGGATTTAACATTCTGTGCGCTGACGGAGCAAATCGTGCCTCCATCGGTGAACGCGCTGGGAACACAAGCGATCCCAACTTCCTGAAAACTTGGGATTACCAAGAAGCCGCAGAACAAATTGCCGACTCCGCCGGAAAAATGCTTTACGCAGGCTATGTGGAATCAGGTACTTACCCCATTATCATGGCAAATCACTTTGGTGGGGTAATTTTCCACGAAGCTTGCGGACACTTGCTGGAAACTACTCAAATTGAACGCAACACCTCTCCCTTTGCCGACAAAAAAGGCGAAAAAATTGCCCACGAAAGCTTGACAGCTTGGGATGAAGGACGTTCAGAAAATGCCTTCGGTACCATTGACATGGACGACGAGGGTATGCCAGCCCAAAGAACGCTATTAATTGAAAAAGGCGTTTTGAAAAATTTCTTAGCAGATAGAGCAGGTTCCTTACGCACAGGAAACCCTAGAACTGGTAGCGGACGTCGGCAAAATTATACTTTTGCCGCAGCAAGCCGCATGCGTAATACCTATATTGCTACTGGCGAATACAGTATTGAAGATTTATTTGCCTCCATTGATAAAGGTATTTACTGTAAAAAGATGGGCGGGGGTAGTGTTGGCGCCACAGGTCAATTTAACTTTGGTGTAGATGAAGCTTATTTAATTGAAAATGGCAAAATCACTAAGCCACTCAAGGGAGCCATCCTGATTGGTGAAGCCAAGGAAATTATGAACAAAATTTCCATGTGTTCCCAAGATTTGTCACTAGCCCCAGGTTTTTGTGGCTCTATCAGTGGCAGTATTTACACCACAGTCGGACAACCCCACATTAAAGTTGATTCAATTACCGTAGGTGGACGTTAATAGTTAATTGTTAATTGTTGATTGTTGATTGTT
>CAZZXJ010000136.1:6813-11999 GCA_964657905.1 uncultured Stigonema sp. | reverse complement strand
TTCCTTTTAACTTTTTACTTTGTAGGCACACTCCAGGGATTAGAGAGTTATGAGTCTTGAGTTAAAGTTTTGAACGAAAAACTCAAAACTCATAACTTTCTATCGAATCAAGTCGAAGGAAATATCCGTTTTAGAAGCAATGTTGGTGCTGCGATCAATTTCCTCGAAAATGGTATTTACGACCCAGTTGAGCAAGTTGATCGCGCCTTGATAACCGATGGTGGAGTAGCGGTGCAGGTGGTGACGATCCATGATCGGATAGCCGATGCGGATGAGGGGAATCTTGGTATCGCGCCACAGGTACTTACCGTAGGAGTTACCGATCAGGAAGTCTACGGGTTCGGTGAACAGGAGACTCCGCATATGCCACAAATCTTTGCCACCCCAGATTGTTGCATTCTTGCCACAGGGGGTAGAATCGAGCAGCGCTTTCATTTCTGCTTCAAAATCGTCGTTGGAGTTGTTAACCAGGATGTGAACAGGTTCAGCGCCCATTTCCAACAGGAAGCTGATCACGCTGTACACTAGATCTGGTTCTCCGTAGATCGCAAAGCGCTTGCCGTGAATCCATGCGTGGGAGTCAGTCATAGCATCCACTGCCCGACCCCGTTCTAATTCCAGTTCTTCTGGGATGGGCTTTCCGGTCAATTCACTGAGCTTCATCAGGAACTCATCGGTTCCACGAATACCCCAAGGACGAGAAACTACGGTCGGTTGCTGCCACTCTTTTTCCATGTACTCGCGGGTCTTCACGGTAGTATAGGCTTGGAGAGCGACTGTAGCTTTGGCATTAATTGAATCGGCGGCATCTTCTAGGGTAGTACCGGGATGGTACATTTTGAACTCACCATCGTTAGGTGAGTCGAGGTAATCGGAGTTGTCTGCCAACAGTGTGTAGTCAATGCCCATCAAGGAGGCGATGCGCTTAATTTCCCGGTAGTTGCCGACATAAGTGTCAAAACCAGGGATGAAATTAATCTTGCCATTGCTGGTTTCCTTCTTGTGACCTGCGGTCAGGTTAGAAAGAATCCCCTTCATCATGTTGTCGTAGCCTGTGATGTGGGAGCCGACAAAGCTAGGGGTGTGAGCATAGGGTACAGGGAACTCTTGGGGAACTGAACCGGCATTCTTGGCGTTGTTGATGAAAGCCTGCAAGTCATCACCAATCACCTCTGCCATACAGGTGGTGCAGACGGCAATCATTTTCGGCTTGTAGAGGTTGTAAGCAACCTCCAAGCCTTCAATCATGTTTTTCAACCCACCGAACACTGCTGCGTCTTCGGTCATTGAAGAAGATACAGCAGAGAACGGCTCTTTGAAGTGACGAGTCAGGTGGGTACGGAAGTAAGAAACGCAACCTTGAGAACCTTGAACAAAGGGTAGGGTGCCTTCAAAGCCCACAGCAGCGAAGATTGCCCCTACGGGTTGGCAGCCTTTAGCGGGGTTGACGGTTAAGGCTTCACGGGCGAAGTTCTTTTCACGGTACTCCCAGCCTTTTGTCCATTCAGCAACCCGTTTGACTTCTTCTGGGTCGTGTCCGTTTTCAAACTCTTTCTTGTTCTCAAATAGCTGCTGGTACTCTGGCTCGTGGAATAGTTCGACGTGGTCTTTAATGTTTTCTGGATTCTGAGGCATGTCCGTATCTCTAAGCTAGCTGGGTTGGTTAGTTGTGGAGAGTGGGAAATGGGGGACAAATCAATTAAAAATCTTTAATTTTTAATTTTTAATTCTTGTACTCCCTCATCTCCCCGTTTTTCTATGCGGCGGTAGTAGCAGCTTCAGCGGCGGCTTCAATGACTGCTTTAGTGGCAGCCTCAGTTACTGCAACAGTCTTCTTCTTCCACGGAGTACCGACTAATCCCCAAGTGGGGTTGTTGAGTGCCAGGTCCATATCGCGAGCGAAGATAGCAAAGCCGTCGTAGCCGTGGTATGGACCGGAGTAATCCCAGGAGTGCATCTGACGGAAAGGCAGAGCCATCTTCTGGAAGACGTACTTCTCTTTAATACCGGAAGCGACTAGGTCAGGCTTGAGTGCTTTAACGATCTCCTCAAACTCGAAGGCACTAACGTCGTCGTAGATGATGGTGCCGTTTTCGATGTAGTTGGTGGTACGCTTGTAGTCGTCATTGTGAGCGAACTCATAGCCAGTACCTACCATCTTCATGCCCAGATCCTGGAATGCAGGAACAACGTGGCGAGGACGCAGACCACCGACCATCAAGGCGACAGTCTTGCCTTCCAAGCGTGGGTGATATTTAGCAAGTATGGCATCCATCGTCGGCTGGTACTTGGCAATCACCTTCTCAGCGTTTTCTTGGATCTTCTCGTCAAATTTGGAAGCAATCTCTCGCAAGGATGTAGCAATCTTGGTGGGACCGAAGAAATTGTACTCCAACCAGGGAATACCGTAGGTTTCCTCCATGTGACGAGTGATGTAGTTCATCGAACGGTAGCAGTGAATCAGGTTCATCTTCACGTTCGGTGTCACCATCATCTCGTTGAAGGTGCCATCACCTGACCATTGGGCAACAACGCGCAAGCCGAGTTCTTCCAATAGGATGCGGGAAGCCCAAGCATCACCACCGATGTTGTAGTCACCGATGACTGCTACATCGTAGGGTCCTGGCTCATAACCCAGTGTCCCTTCTTTCTTAGCCTTATCTGATCTGGGGAAGACCCAGTCACGGATCATGTCGTTAGCAATGTGGTGACCGAGGGACTGGGAAACACCGCGGAACCCTTCGCAGCGTACGGGAACAACGGGTTTACCAATCTCTTTCGATGTCTTCCTAGCGACAGCTTCAATGTCATCCCCGATCAGACCGATGGGACATTCAGATTGAATTGAGACACCCCGGTTCAGGGGGAAGAGTTCATCAAGTTCTTGGATCAACTTGGTAAGTTTTTTGTCACCACCGAAAACGATATCCCGTTCTTGGAAGTCGGAGGTGAAATTCATGGTGCCAAAGCTGTCAATACCTGTGGTACCAATATAGTAGTTACGACGACCAGACCAAGACCAGTAACCGCAACCTACAGGACCGTGGCTGATGTGGATCATGTCTTTGATCGGACCCCAAACCACACCCTTAGAACCGGCGTAGGAACAACCACGAGCGGTCATCACACCTGGGACTGATTTGACGTTGGACTTTACGCCGCAGTCACCCTTGCCTTCTTCGTATACGCCTAGGTGCTTTTCCCGCTTTTTACGAGATTTTTCGGGATAAACCTCTAGAACTTCTTTAATAAGTTCTTTCCTTTCTTGTACAAGCGCTTTTTGTTCTTCTGGAGAAGATTTTTTGTCGTCTGTAAATGTCATGGTGTTCCTCGCTGGTGAATTCCTGGTGAGAAAGAAGGATGAAGTGTTAAATTTTTCATCCTACCTTTTGGGAAGCCGTCTGGAGGACGTTATCCCTTTGACGATTGGCATTCAGGTGGGTAAGCAGCAGCCCACCTGATTTTTTACTTTGTCATCAGCAGCTTCTGCTGATGATTGCGCAGTCGCAAAAGCCTTACTTTTTCTGGCTAGCAGCGACTACTTCTACGTTTCCTTTTTTCAGCGCTTCTAACGCTTCGCCTTCGACATCTTCAAGCTTCTTGCTCGCTTCTTCTTGAGCGTTGGCTGTGCTAATCATTTTTGCAGCATTTTCTTCGCTTTCAAGGATACCGAACTCAATCAGTAATTCTTCCAACTCGTCCATCTCGATGGGTGTGGGAACGGCGAGATTAGTGTTGTTGATAATCTTGTTGCCTAATGTGCGGTATTCATTAGCCTGGTTGCTGTCTGGTGCGTACTCGTTCACGGTCATCCGGCGCAATTCTGCGTGTTGGACGATGTTGTCACGAGGTACGAAGTGAATCATCTGGGTGTTCAACCGTGCTGCCAGAGTTTCGATCAGTTCGATTTCCCGGTCAACGTTCCGACTGTTACAAATCAGACCACCCAAGCGCACGCCGCCAGTGTGAGCGTACTTGAGAACACCACGAGAGATGTTGTTAGCAGCGAACATCGCCATCATTTCACCAGAGGTGACGATGTAGATTTCTTGTGCTTTACCTTCACGGATGGGCATGGCGAAACCACCACACACAACGTCACCTAACACGTCGTAGCTGATAAAGTCTACGTCTTGGTAAGCACCGTTTTCTTCCAAGAAGTTGATGGCGGTGATGATACCCCGACCTGCGCAACCGACACCAGGCTCAGGACCACCAGATTCTACGCATCTGATGCCCCGGAAGCCAGTGATCAACACTTCTTCGAGTTCTATGTCTTCTACAGCACCCCGTTCTGCTGCCAAGTGCAACACGGTGGTTTGAGCTTTACAGTGCAGAATCAAACGGGTAGAGTCGGCTTTGGGGTCGCATCCTACAATCAGAACGCGCTGACCCACTTCTGCCATAGCGGCAAGGGTATTTTGGGAGGTGGTAGATTTACCAATACCGCCTTTACCGTAGAAAGCTATCTGTCTAATTTTTGGGTCGGACATGGTTCGTGTTTTCCTGCAATTGGTTGGTTGGTGGGTCTGTCTTTTTGTGTGATGCGTTCACGCCCGCAATTGTTACAGCAGTGACCGCGTGTAGAACGTCGCTGGTGGCGATCGCTCTACAACAAAAACTATTGGCAGCAAGAACATCTATTTCCTCGTGAAATTTCTTATAAATGCACTTTACTATTTGGTCATAATGTGCATCATCCTGAAACACCAAGTAATACTTGACCTAGCTATTCGTCTTCAATCAATGCGTAGGTCTGACATCACTTGTTCAAAATAGCGTCTTTCAAACTGCTGACGCGAGCAAGTACAGCGTTTGCGTCCTCTTGCGAAACCCCACGCACAGCTACTGCTTCACTCAGGTGCTTCGCTATAGCATCGAAGTGTTGTTGCTGTAGATTCATACCTTTGTGTGTTGTTTCCATTGTGCGACCCGAGTATTGCTTCGGACCCTCAAAAATATCAGAGAAGAAAGCAACTTGTTGATGACGCTGCTTTTCCATATCTGTATGAGCGAAATAGTGATTGAGGGTACTGTCAGCCAAAATGCGTTTGTAGAACTCATCCACTATTTGCTCAAGACCCTGCTGTCCACCAAGTTTGTCGAATAATGTGGCCATATCCTTTTCCTTTGTAGCGAGTTGGATGCTGAAAATTCCTAGGCGCTTAATACCTTCACCTATGTGT
>CAZZXJ010000136.1:0-6713 GCA_964657905.1 uncultured Stigonema sp. | reverse complement strand
TATGTGTCTGTTGTCAGTAGGACTTAAGCATTAATAGTCAGACAAAGATATGGGTCAAATCCTACTTGGTGTTTCAGGTCAATGCATATTACGGTAGATTTGTACAGTGCCTAAGTCAACTCTTGCCATGGTTATACTGTGAGGAGTTATGAGTTGTTATTCCTAACTCCTTACGGGCACGGCACTGTTCCCTACTAACTCCTGACTTTTAAAGCGTGACCAATGGCTCAACTGCTTCGACTACAAGGTTCTGGCTGACGCGATCGCGCAACCTAGCTTCGATGGCCATCTTGAGGGTTGCCATACTGCTGGAACAGGAACCGCAAGCACCTTGCAGCAAAACTTTTATGCGATCGCCTTCTATGTCATACAGTTCCACGTCTCCCCCGTCAGCAATCAGAACGGGTCTAATTTCTTCATCCAGAACTTTTTGAATCAGTGCGATTCTTTGCACAGGAGTCAGCGGTTTTTCGGATTGCTGCCCATTAGTCTTGTTGACAGAAGCAAGCACAGGTATGATCGCGGTTTCCTTTTGCACGGATGTGATGATATCATCGATAGTTGCCAGACAAGATCCGCATCCGCCACCCGCTTTGACGTAGTTTGTGACCTCTTCGGCGGTGATGAGGGTGTTTTCCCGAACCACACGGCGGATTTTCGCCTCACTGATGCCAAAGCAGGTGCAAACTAGCGCTCCTTCATCATCGTCTGCATGAGTGGCGAGGGGAATACCTCGGTAATTATAGATTGCTGCTTCTAAGGCTTCTTGCCCCATCACCGAGCAATGCATCTTGGCTTCCGGCAGTCCGCCAAGGTAGTCCGCAATCTCCTTGTTGCTCACCTTAAGGGCTTCATCTAAGGTTAAACCCTTGATTAATTCTACCAGAGCTTCAGAAGAAGCGATCGCACTCGTGCAGCCAAAAGTTTGAAACCGAGCATCGAGGATCTTGTCGTTGTCTACCTCAACTTTTAGGTGCAATCTCAGGGCATCGCCACAAGCAATGCTACCTACCTCTCCTGTCGCAATTTTAATTCCATGTTCGCCAGTGTCTTCTAGTACTCCCTGATTTTTAGGATTGTAGAAGAATTCCAATACTTTATCTGTATAGTCCCACATAATTGATTGCTAATTGTTAATTGTTGATTGCTAATTGTTATGAATGCTATTAGCCATGAGCCATTAGCCATTAACAATTAACGATGAGCCAGTGCTTGCTCCTGTTCTTGCAGCCAACTTGCTCCATCACTTGTGAAGGGCGAGAGGGCACGCAGACGTTCTACAATACCAGGCATTACCGCTAGAACTGCATCAATTTCGGCGTCTGTGGTATAACGGCAAAGGCTGAAGCGGATGGAACCGTGCAAGATAGTGTATGGTAAGCCCATTGCCCGTAGAACGTGGGAAGGTTCCAGAGATCCGGAGGTACAAGCAGAACCAGATGAGGCACAAATGCCGTGTTGGTTCAGGGATAACAAAATCGCTTCGCCTTCGATGTACTTGAAACCAATGTTCGTCGTGTTCGGCAATCTCTGCGGTGGATGACCATTAACTTCGCAGTCAGGAATCGTGGCCATGAGGGTTTGTTCTAGGCGATCGCGCAGCCGCTTTTCTCTGGTTGTCGCCTCTTCTAAATGCAACAATTCCAGTTCAGCAGCTTTGCCAAGGGCAATGATTCCTGGAACATTCTCTGTTCCTCCCCGCCGTCCGCGTTGTTGACTTCCGCCAATGATCAGCGGACGGAATCTGACCCCGCGCCGCACGTACAAAGCACCAATCCCTTTAGGTGCATGAATCTTATGACCGGACAGAGTTAACATATCTATGGTGCTAGTCTTCATGTTCATGGGGATTTTGCCCACTGCTTGCACCGCATCTACATGAAACAGAGCACCATGCTCTTTCACCCGCAACCCAATTTGCTCTATCGGGAAAACCACACCAGTTTCGTTGTTGGCATACATAATCGTCACTAGGGCAGTGTTACCCGTTAGCGAGGCTGACAGTTCATCTAGATCCAACTGCCCCTGACGATTTACCGAAAGATAAGTAACGCTATATCCTTGGGTTTCTAACTGTTTGCAGACACTCAGCACTGCTGGATGTTCAACTTGGGTTGTGATGATGTGTCGCTTTTCTGGCTGCGCCAATAGTGCGGCTCGAATTGCAGCGTTGTCTCCTTCCGTACCACCACTGGTGAAGATAATTTCTGATTCGTCGGCATTTAAGAGGGCTGCCACTTTTTCCCTTGCTTGCCTAGAGGCTTTACCGACTTGTCCGCCAAAAGTATGCATGCTAGAGGGATTGCCGTAGTATTCTGTCAAATAGGGCAGCATTGCCTCTAATACTTCTAAGTCTACCTTAGTGGTGGCATTATTGTCAAGATAAATGCAGCTATTTTGCATTGCTTCCAATTTTTTAATTTTACAAGAGGCAAGAATTTATATTTTGGGAGTGGCTAGTAGTTAGTAGAACTTTTTGACAACTAACAACTAACACTTTCGAGACAACTGTTCAGAAAGTGTCTGTGAATAACAGTTAAACCAACGCTCCCAATAATCTTGTTTATTTGTTAAGTTTGTTACTAGTTTATTGTAAGTTGCAAACCAGCCTTCCCAATAATCCGTGGGCTGCTTGACGCAGCCGTTGCAAGTGGGACAGCCAGCTTTACACTGAGCCACTGTATACACAGTATCAACGCAGTTTGTACAAAGGTTGGGGTCAATCCAGTGGCGACCATCAATCATCTTGACTGCGCCCGTGGGACATCCAGATAGACACATATTGCAGGAAATGCACTGACTGGTAATTTTGTAAGGCATGACTATCTTCCTTGGTTAATTGGTAAATTGTTAATTGTTAATTGCTAATGGCTAATGGCTAATGGCAATTCCCCAATTAGCAATTAGCAATTAGCAGTTAGCATTTAACCCATTGCTCGTAAAATTCCAAAGCAACCTTCTCAATGACGTCATAAGCTTCAACAGTCTGTATTCCTGCTTGTTGCAATTTTTCCTTGGGAGACTCACCCATTTTGGAAACCAAGACTGCTTTGCAATCAGCGATCACCTCAATGATTTTTTCTAGAGTTGCTTTCTCTCCATATCCACTTTGGCAAAAATGGTCAATTTTGCGATGACCGACAAAGCGGGCTTCATTGCCATCCACTTCGTAAATCTGAAATTCCTTAGCATGACCGAAGTGCTGGTTAACCACTCCGCCGCCTTTGGTTGCTACTGCAACTAGGGCTTTTGGACTGTTTTGCACAGAGGTTGCATCCAACGTCTCTACATTGGTACGTTTTGCCTTTTCCTTGGCTGCTTTGAGTTCTTCTTTAAACTTCTCAATACCTGCGTGAACTTCTTGGCGTTGTTCGAGGTTATATTCTGGAACCATTTCTGAGATTTTATCTTTGGTAAATTCCTGGCTGCGGTCTTCACCCAATAACCCCACGGCATCTGCCCGACACTGACGGCAATGACGCATCATCTTCATATTACCAGCGCATTTGTCTTGCACTTGTTGAAGTTCTTTAGGCTTGGGACCGCGTTGACCCGTCAAGCCGAAGTGGGTACCGTGTTCTGGGGCGGAAATCAGCGGCATAATATTGTGCAGGAATGCGCCTTTCTCACGAATGACCTTATTGACCTCTTCTAGGTGCTGATCATTAATACCAGGAATCATCACCGAGTTGACTTTGCACAAGATGTCGGCTTCTTTGAGGGCTTGTAATCCTTCCATCTGCTTCTCGTGCAGAATTTTGACCCCTTCAATGCCTCTGTAGCGCTTGCGGTTGTAGTGAACCCAAGGATAGATCATGGCTCCGATTTCCGGATCCACCATATTAATAGTGATGGTGACGTGATCGATATTTAGTTGTTTAATGCGATCAACATATTCGGGAAGCATCAAACCGTTAGTTGATAGACAAAGCTTAATATCTGGTGCTTGCTCTGCAATCAATTCAAAGGTGCGGAAAGTTTGGTCTGGATTCGCCAGTGGATCGCCAGGACCTGCAATTCCCAACACTGTCATCTGGGGAATCTTACCTGCAATCACCAAAGCTTTATGGGCTGCTTCTTCTGGCGTTAGCAATTCGCTAACCACTCCAGGACGACTTTCGTTGGCGCAGTCGTATTTGCGATTGCAGTAGTTGCATTGAATGTTGCAGCCTGGGGCGACAGCAACGTGCAATCTTGCGTAGTGGTGATGGGCATCTTCACTATAGCAGGGATGATTGGCAATGCGTTGTTTGAGTTTTTCATCCATTTCCACGGTGGCGCTGCGGTCACTGCTGCGTCCGCAACCACCGGATTTTGCTTTGGTTGTTGGTTCCGTAACGGGGGAGGTAACGATTCCTGTAGACGCTGGTGTCATTTAATTTCGCAAAGGTCGGTGGACTGGCTGCCACTGTGGGAGATGCGATCGCTACTCTTTTTACCTAGGAATTGAAGTCGCGTTACTGTAGGACAGGCATTAAACCCAAATTTGCAAGACTTGTGTGTGTCACCGTTTGAAACTTAGGTTAAATCGATGTGTACAGCCACGACTTCTGTTCATAGGGGCATAGTGCTATCTCATCCCTCCACTCACTCTGAAGCGCTTTTTTAAGAACTATTACAGAGTCAAGTTCTTTAAGAGTGCTTTGAGCGTTTGGCGATATAGGTTTTATATCAGCCGTCCCAAAGGAGGGCAGCAAGTGTGACCCGGATAGAATTTATTGAATTGATTAAGCTTGTACTCAAAACCTGAAACCCTGTTTCTCAGAGCATCAGAGGATTTACAAAAGTTTTTTTCGGGTAGGGGTACTAGTACTTTCAGGTTGGGGTGCGAGTATTTATGGTGGAGGGGACAAGTATTTTTGTACTCACACTAAACCAAACTCCAGCAAGCGTTTGATCGTAATTTTAGCTTTTTTTAACCTACTTTTACTTGTACTCAAAGCCTGATAAAATGTCGCTTAGAGTACTAACTGAAGGGGGATTTGGATTTGGGAAATGTGAAGTAAGTTACAGAGGTCTAGTCCAGAAATGTGCGAAGTTTATTTCTGTATCTAACATATCATTTTTTTTTGCTAAAAAATCTGATTTATATTTTTTTAATTTTTGGCCTATTCAGTTGTGCCACAGTTCTAGAGCAGGCGTAGCGTCAGTTATTCAGCCAGTAAATTGCGGTAGGAGCACAAATGCTATGAAAGCAGTCGTTATCCGGCGGTATGGTTCCCCTGAGGTGTTGCAGTATGAAGATGTGGAGCCACCGAAAATTAAGCCCGACCAATTACTTATTAAAGTTCATGCTACAACTGTTAATCCTATTGATTGGAAAATCCGCCACGGAATGTTGAGATTGATCACGCTTAACACATTCCCGATCATTCTAGGGTTGGATGTGTCGGGAGAGGTGGTAGAAGTTGGCTCTCAAGTCACGCGCTTCAAACCAGGAGACGCAATTTACGGAAATGTTGGCTTCCCGGGAGGAGCTTACGCAGAATTTGCCGCCGTCTCAGAAAAGTCTGCTGCTCTCAAACCGACAAACATGACCTATGAAGAAGCAGCTACTGTGCCTGGAGCCGCACTCACCGCTCTACAAGCCCTGCGAAACCAAGGTAAAATTCAGCTAGGACAAACTGTTCTCATCAATGGCGCTTCTGGCGGTGTGGGGACTTTTGCCGTGCAAATTGCCAAGGCATTGGGAGCACAGGTGACGGCAGTTTGCAGTACAAAAAACCTGGAGTTGGTAAAATCTCTGGGTTCTGAGCGCGTTATTGACTATACGCAACAAGACTTTACAGAGGATAAAGCACAGTACGACATTATTTTGGATGCGGTTGGCAAGCAGTCATTTTCAAGCTGCAAAGGAGTTCTGAAACCCAACGGAGTTTATGTCACTACACTACCTACCCCTGATAACATTGTGCAGAGTGTTTTGAGAACACTCATTCCCGGTCAAAAAGCCAAAATCGTCCTTGAGTCGTCCAACACTCAGGACTTGACTTATCTCAAAGAGTTGATTGAATCGGGTAACATCCGAACGGTGATTGACCGCACCTACCCCCTGCAAGATCTAGCCTCTGCTCATGCTTATAGCGAAACCGAGCGAGCCGTAGGGAAGATAGCGATCGCCGTTGCCAGTTGATATTACGAAAAACACCTAACTGTCGGTAGGGCTATGGCGCACAAATGAGTACAATTGTGGGTCATAACCTTACCTACTATTTTGAATTTTATCTACGCATACAGACAAAAAACTATAAGAAAAAATAAAGGCAGTTGTTTTTTCTCAACTAAAGGAATACAATGAAAAAACGTAGCTGGATATACAGAAATTTTACTTTGAACGCCGTCTACTTCATATCTCAGTGGAGATGAGTACACGTGAATCTATGCAAAAATACCTTGCCTAAATCACTTCAAATTCTTACAGGCAAAGGGGTTAATCTTGAGTACATCAATACTTAGTCCCCTCCCCCATAAATACTAGTACCTCCAACCTAAAAATACTCGCACCCCCACCCCAACGAAAATTTTAAATTTCCATTAAATCGGGGTTTGGGGCTTGTGAGTACAACCTTAATCAATCCAATAAATCCAATCGGCATTGGATATACTGCTGTCTTTGGAGCCGCCTGATATAAGCAGAAAAACAAGACGTCAGGAGGAGCCAGCGTTGCTCTTAGCAGTTCTGAGGAGGGTTTCCCTCCGGAGGCGACTGGCGT
>CAZZXJ010000135.1:0-12005 GCA_964657905.1 uncultured Stigonema sp. | reverse complement strand
TTCTGACTCCTTGTACTAGACTTGTCTTGCACAATGCGGCGTCTTTGAGTAGCCCCCGTGTTCTTTAAAGCAAGAGCCTCAATTTGACTGTAAACAGACTGGGGGAGGAGCCAAAGGAAATAGGCCGCGACCAAGCTCAAAAGTGTACGGCGCGGCTCCTCGATGAGAATACGCCAATTGGTTGCCAAAGCTCGATTAACAAGTTCCACAGCCATTGAACCATCTTGGAGACGTACTGCCCTGCGAGCTAAATATCTTAACTGGTAGGCTCTGGCTAGTTTTTCCCATTGAGTAACTATTTCTGGAGCGTAGGAGCGTGTCTTTTCAATCACCTTTTCCCAAGAATCTAACTGTTTGAGCATGTTTGCTGAAAGCCCGCCTGAATTTACTCGGTATAAGGTCAGGGCTTCAGGAATACCCTCTATTTGCCAATCAGTCTGAATGGAAATGCGAATCCAACATTCGATGTCTTCCGATTGCCGGAAGTGTTCGTCAAAATAAAAATCTTCTAGAGTACCGTGAAGATTATCTTGGAATCTAATAGCATCAAAAACTTCCCTGCGAATCACTGGAGCAGAGCCATTGCCAACGGGATTGCGGCAAAGTAAATAGGGTGTGGTGATTCCTTTAAGCTGAGGCATCTGGTACGTACCTAAGGGTTTTCCCGCATCGTTGATAAAAGCAGAGCGACTAAAGCCAACACCGACGGCTGGTGAATTTTCCAGGTGAGCAATCTGTTTTTCTAGCTTCTCTGGCAGCCAAAGGTCATCTCCATCTAAAAAAGCTAAATATTCTCCTTGGGCATGGCGAATACCAGTATTCCTAGCTCCAGCTAATCCTCGATTTGCCTGGTGAATGATTTTAATTCTGGGGTTTGTAAATTTCTGACAAATCTCTATACTCCTGTCAGGAGAACCATCATCGATAATGAGAAGCTCGTAATTTTTATAAGTTTGATCAAGAACTGATTGTACTGTAGTAGCTATGTACTTCTCGACTCCATAAGCCGGAATAATTACAGAAACTTTTTTCATTTTTAAGACCGACTCTATTTCATTGACGAGCTCAGTTTGTACTGTTACAAGGGTAATCCCTGATACAGCAATGCAAATACTACCTACTGGCTACAATCACACATCAAGCTGATAGCATTCTAGAAATCCCGATAATTATCCACAAGGCTATCCGCCTAGTCTTAGTGTGTAGGTAGTCCAAGCGGTAAGAGAAAGTCCCGGAGTTGCTTGTTCACATGCGATACACTCAAGATATCTCCACCTCCACTGCCACATCACGTGGCACTATATATGTAGCACTACCCAATACTTTGCCAGTGAGATTTTAAATCTTAGCCTTGTTTGAAATTTTGCAAAAACGTTCGATTAATGCGCGTGGGTTAAAGTTCCCGTTTTCGTCACTATGTATCCACTCAGAGTCTTCTGGTATCTCATGCAGCCAGGGGTATTTAGCTATTTTTAAACCTTTAGAGATTAGACCGGCAAAATAAGAAAAAGAACTAGGGCTTAGGATCAGAATATCTGCAACAATCATGCTGTGGAAAGTTTGATATTCATCTTCGTCTAAGTGATAAACTACGTTTTCTAGTTTCTCAAACTCCCTAAAATCGACTATATTCCCTTGAGAAAATATATGGATGTCCATATTTAGCTCAGGCAGCAGTCTTTTTATTGTAGTGATAATGTTGATGAAGTATGCATTGTCCAACCAGCGTTGCTTAAAGTTTTTCTCTTTTTTATTCATTTTCATAATGTCTCCTCTCCTCAGATGAACAGCAATATTTAATTTATCTTGTCGCCAGTCATATTTGAGGGGATTCTTCTTTCTAGTATTCCAATACTTTGTTCTAATATTTTCACGACAAACGGTGAAGTCATAAACACTTTGATCGCTAGCAACTTGAAACAATATATTACTATTTTGATAGGCATAATTTATTATTTTACCTACAATATAGTGTCCAATCGGATCATCTGTGTTCCACCATAGTCGGGGTAGATTTACTCTCTTTATTGATTTATCTTTGATGATTTCATCGTACAGTAATTCTCCGTCTCCAAAACCCAGAAAATCCTCCCAATTCGATTCTTTCAACTTGGAAACCAAAGGATGATGAACGAACTGAAGATTGTACTTATTTGCAAAAATAAAAGCCGCATTCCAATTGCATAATTGATGCCCGATTCCTGCGTAGGGATTTGGGATGCCTGTCAGGTATCGCGCATGGCTACTTCCCAACTCGACATTTGGCTGCCACATACCAAGTTTTCTTATAAATCTGGCGAGTAAATAACGCCAATATGATGGGTATATCCAGAATCTAAATACACTGTGAGATATTACATAAGAAAATATCGGTTCTCGGAACCCTTCTTTTGATATATATAAACGGTCTTTTATATTTGATGGTATCTGTGACTTCAAAGATTTAAGAAAAGAAGCTATTTTGCTGTACATATCAGTATTTCAGTCACGATTTTAGGCTGTACTGTTAGTACAGTAATCTGCGATATAGCAATGGAAATACTACCTATTGGCTACGATCGCACCTTTTACGGATAGCATCCAACAGAGAGCGAGAATTATCCACCTGGCTATCCGATCGCTTGTGTAGAATGCCGTAGTTCATTACTTATACTCTTTTCAACCACTGTTTGACTTGTCTGACTAGATTCTTGCCTGCAAAAGACCATAGCAAAAGAAAACGACCATCAGACGTTCGCAGCAGATACCAAAATCCTGAATCCTTAGCAATTCGACTCCACTGTAAGGCGCGTTCTTCTTCACCCGCACGAAATGCAACTAGAGCTGGTTTAACATAAATTCTAGCTTTCTCTTTAGTAGTTAAGTTTGAACTATAACGATTCAAGACTATTTCTAACCTATTGTTCATCTTTTGATGTTGGTTTGATACTCTGCCTGACCTTTGTCGATATTTAACCAAAACGTCTGGAAAAGCGTAGAAGTGAGGATGCTGCGAATTGTCGGCAATACGTAACCACATCTCAAAATCATCAGGACCACTAAGGGTTTCGTCAAATAGTCCTGCTTCTTCAAAGCACTGCTTGCGAACTAAAAGACAGCTGGCATTGCCTTGTGGGCAGTTCCCTTGTAACAAACGATATAAATCATAAGTACCTACAGTCGCCATCTGCTTTTTGCCCATTGGCTGAGCATTTTCATCAATTAATTCGGACCAGCAAAAAACAGCACCAATTTGTTTGGGTAATGATTGAATCTGACTTAACTGCACCATCAATTTAGTGGGATGCCAGATGTCATCTCCATCAATAAAACTAATGTATTCTCCTTGGGAATTTTTTACACCTGTATTGCGTGCTCCGGCACAACCACGGTTAGATTGACTAATGATGCGAATGCGTGGATCTCTAGCGGCAAAAGAATTGGCGATCGCCAGAGTGTTATCTGTAGAACCATCATCGATAATCAGGTATTCAAAATCAGTAAAAGTTTGATCTAAAACTGAGTTAATTGTCGCGGAAATGTAGGATTCCACATTGTAGGCTGGAGTAACAACAGAAATGACTTGTTTTCTCATGAATTTCACACTCCCTAAAATCAAATTTATCAATTTTAAAGCTAAATTCGATTGATCAAATTTTATTATTTTATTGAAGATATAATAAAGTTTAATTACTAGTTAGTAAATATTTTTCAAGATATTTTATATTTATAAGTTCCTCAAAATAAGTTTGGTTGTGAAAAAACATATAACACGAACGCAATAAAAACAATCAGGAAAATTTAGTTGAATGGTCAGGAAATATTTTGCTAATAAATCGCGTCAGGTGCTTAGCTACCTGACGTGAGAGTAGTTGCATCAATACTAATTTCATAGCTAGCCTTTGAGTTTTTCTGTTTAACAAAAGCTTTGGATATAATCGGACTGCCATTTGTAGTTGCTGACTAGCTTGTCTAGACCCATCCTGACCAGGAATATAAGCTAAGCTTAGGTACGCAAAAAATTCATAAATATTTGCTAAGCTGTGATTTTTAAGATACTGCTGCTCTGGTGGAGCCACCTTAAAAGCATTCTCATGAACCTGTAAAAGATTTTCTTTCATTAACTCAACATTAGATGATAGTGAATTTATAGATTTACGGTAAAGAATCTGAGCCTTAGGGACTAAAACAAAAGACCAAAGAGCCGCTAAACGTAACCAGTAATCCCAATCTTCTACAGGTACTAGTGAGTGGTTAAACTTGCTAATAGATTCAATAGCTTGTCTCCGAATTAAAGGAATAGAACCACAGCCTAGAAAGTTTTTAACTAACAACTGAGGATAGACGTTACCCTCAAAGAAAACAGTTTCTAGATGATACAAAAATTTGCCTTGTTCATCTATACAGTAAGTCCAACTATAAGCAACTCCTGCTTCTGGATGCTGTTGCAAGGCTACAAGTTGTAGTTCCAACTTGTCTAATGTCCATAAATCATCGGCATCGAGAAATGCAATGAAGTCCCCAGTAGCATGAGAAATGCCACGATTGCGAGCAACTGCTGCTCCACCATTTTCATATGAAAAAATCTTGAGACGAGGGTCTTCAACTGTATTAAGCAGTTCTAAAGTCCGGTCAGTTGAGCCATCGTTAATTACGATTAGCTCAAAATCAGAGAATGTTTGTTGACGAACCGATTCCACTGTTTCTAAAATAGTACGTTCAGCATTGTAGGCAGGGATAATAACGGATATGGTTGGCATAAAATTAACCGCTTTCAGACCAATTTTATTTCAGTCACGATTTCAGCTTGTAGTGTTAGTACACAGTAGTCAGCCAAAAAGTTTTTGAAGAGGTTTATGTGTAAAGACATATCTACTCGCCCAGATAGTAAAGATAGGCATTCCTAGTATATGAGTGACAAGTACTGCTGCCGCTACCCAAAAAATTCCCCATTTCACAGCGACTAGCAATGCAATTGCAAAAATTACACTAAAAAGCAGGTTCCAGTAGAGAGTGATATGACTTTTATCTACAGAGTTAAGTAACATTGAAGCCGCATCACAAAACGGACGTGGCAAAGCTGAAAGGCAGATAAGTATCAATATTGGAATTGCTGTTACCCACTTTTGTCCAAAAACAATTGGCACATAGAAGGGAGCTAAGCTCGACTGTAGAAAAACAAGTGGAAGTACAATTAGGGCAACTGTTTTGAGGCTACTAAAATAACGCTCCTTAAGCTGCTTGAAGTTCCCACGAGCAGCACAAAGATGGGGGTACAAAGACCAAGTAAGTGTATTGAGTACATTCATGCTGATCCCTAATCCAGCATTGAAAGCGAAATAGTATATTCCTAACGCATTAACGCCTAAAAAACGTCCAACCAGTAAGTAATCGAGATTAGCTCTTAGCTTATTCAGTAACTCAACCCCAAGAATATTTTTGGCAAAACTAAAGATTTCCTGCCATCGCGCAACTGTGAAGGACACGGTAGGACGCCAGGGATGATTCATATAACACATAGCGATCCATACTGGAGTCGTTAGGACAATAGGTAAAACTACAGCCCACATTCTCATACCCAATAGTGCCAGACCTATAGTGAGAATATTGCTTAAGAGCGACTGAGTGCCATTGCATAATGCGATAATTTTTAAGCGGTTCTCTCGCTGAATCAATGCCGACTGAACTGCGAATACTGGTAGCATTAAGTAGACTAAGGCCATAACGCAAATAGGCAAGATAACTTGGTTATTCCCATAAAACCAAGCAACTGGAAAAGCCGCAATACATTGAATAATAAAAAGTGTTCCACATAAAATCCAATTAAGCCAGTACGACGTATCACATAGGATTTTCACATCTAAATCATCAGCCTGAATAATCTTAGACCCGATTCCAGCTCTTAAGGTAAAAACATTTGCAAATTCATTGGTAGTCAAAACGATTGCTACCAAGCCGTAATCATAGGGGCTTAACAGGTGAGCTAAAGTAACCGTTATCCCCAAGCGAGAGATCCGATTCACTAACTCCGCCCCCCCCAACCAACCAACATTGCGAATAAATTGACTGGATAATTGCTGTTTCAGCTTGTTGATTAACATTAATGGTCGAAGCTAGTTTTACAGAATATTCAAGGAATATTAAAAGAATAGGAGCTTACACTTTTTCTTTAAATGCAATGCCCATGAGCACCAAACCTGGCCAATAAAGGTAGGCAATACCTTCTATTTTTTCACCAAAAGTAAAGAGAAATATAACTAAGATTACACTTAACCCTATTTTGGCGGTTGGGTTTTTGTGAGCTTTGTAAAGTAAATCTATAAAGCTCCATACCAAGGGAACTGCTAATGCAATTAAACCTACCAGTCCTTTCTCAAAAAGAATACCGAACCAGGTGTGGTGAGTTCCAATAGGCATAAATCCCACAATTCTGGGTCCCCTCGGCTCAATAATTCCATGACCCCATATAGGCGCTTCACTCCAACGCTCTAGGGCTATGCGACCCAAAATTGCTCTAACTCGTGAAGAGCTTGGTCGAGCATTGGAAAACTGTTCTTTAAATGTTTGAATAAAATTGAACAGTAGGGGGGCAAAGATGCCTACAAAGAAACTTACTACCCCTGTTGTAATTTGTATATAGGGTCGAGTAAAGTTCACCAAAAACCAAGTTAGTAATGGAACAGTAGCAAGACATAGCATTGCTAACCGTGAAAATGGCACTATTATCATGGCGATGGAACCAATTATGCCAATCAACCGCCACTTTTTGTTAGACTCTTGACATGCAAGAAAGAAATAGACATCGGCTACCATTCCCAAGGCAGGAGGCCAAGGTGCAAATAATTGTAGGCGATTTTCATTAGTTTCTTCCTCAAATCCGTAAAGCGCCACCTTGTAAAGTGTTACATCATTACCTCCTATTAAATGTAATGGAGAAGTGTATAAATTAGGTGGTAGATGTAATGTAAATGCTAAATAGCAAATTAAAATAAAAATTAAACTTTGTAAGCAGATGATACAGACAGCTCGGTAAAGTAATTGTGGTCTGATATTAAGGCAACCAATAAGAGGAAATAATGCCATATAAGCCCATGTCCTAGACCAATTGATTGACGAGGTTATGATCTTTCCCACTCCTAAATCAAAGTCTATATGAGCCATAATTAAAGCAACTTCCATGACCAACATGGAAATAATCCATACCCATACTGAAAAAGGAATCGTCACTTTTTCTTCAATTGGTGTATTTTCCGTTTGGTTCCAAAGTTTTTTGCCCAAATACAGCGTTAGTAACCACGCAATTACAGACACTAAGATGTACTGCGCGCCCAGAAAGTAAAAAACGTATGTTCCTATTAGGGAGTACCAAACTACTTTTTCTTCTAAATTTTGAGGTTTCATCCGAGTAGTAAAAGCGTTAAGTATTGCTATAATAAATTGCGTTCTCAAAGCTTTTAGGACATTCAATTAATTTTGTATTGGTTCTGATTACAATCGTCCATCCAAGCACATACGTACAACTCATTTATCTATCAAAGTTTTGCGTTTGCGATCGCGCCGCCAGAGTAACCCTAAACCAGTGGTTGAAAAAAGGGAACCTAGAGCCGCACCTAGATAAACGTATGCTTTTTTTGGCGCACTACGACTATCAGGTAAGCTCGGTTCTGCGACAATTTGAATAAGTGGATAAGAGCCAAAGGTATTGGACTTGCCAATATCCAATCTAGTCAAAGTAGTGGAAAAGACTGCCTCAGCAACTTGCATATCCCGTTTCAGGGCATCCAACTTAGACTCCTGCTGTGCCAGGTTTTTAAGTCTACTCTCAAGCTGGGCAATCTGTTGGTCTAGTGCTTGAGCTTGAGCCGTAAGTCCCTTTTGGTCTGCCTGAACTGTAACCAGTTGTTGGAAAAGAGTTTCCCGAGGAGCTGCGCCAGAGTTAGTGTTACTAAGGTTTAATTGCTTTATGGTTGCCAGACTGACTGGTCGCCCCAAGAGGGACTGACTCCGCGCTAGCAAGGCTTGTTGAGTAGCGTCTCGCTTGGCTCTCTCTGTAACTACTGTAGGATGGTTAGGCAAAAATTTGGATTCTAAAACAACCACAGCAGCGCTAGCGTCACTATAGTTTTTTAAGTTCTGCTGAAATATCTGGTCTGTCTGAAGAACAAAACCATCTGTAGCTGTCTGAGGAGATAGTTTTAAATTAACCGATAGTTGTTTCAAACGAGTACTAGCCTGCTGCTGTTGAGCTAATATTTCGGCTCGTTGTCTGCGTAGCTGTTCAATGTTGGTTGTCAGATTGCTAATTTGATTGTCAGAGTTCAAACCTGAACTCGCTTTGTAGTCGGAAAGACTCTTCTGAGCAAGTTGCAATTTTTTCTGCGAGGAATTAAGGCCTGTTTGGAAACCGACATCTCGTTGAATAGCTTCTTGAGATCTAAGCTCATTGAGTCTTGCTTCAAGGGCTTTGTAAAAAGCTAAAGATTTATTCCGAGCTTCCTGGGGACTCGCACCGTTGAACTCTACCTCCATAATGGTAGTGTTATCTAGTACCTTGATTCGCGGGCTGCCAAACTCCCCTAAAGACATATTGATCTGATCTGCTGCTTCCTTCAGTACAGATCCGCTTTGAGCAATAAATTTATAATTTTCTCTTGGGTCTTGAGAAGAACTAGAACCGTAAGGAGACGAATTTTCATAGGAAGCTTGACCAATGCCTGGTAAAGTAACATTGGCGTTTGACCCCGCTCCCGGCAAATTAATAGCCGAATGACTGGTATAGATTGGTGGTGTAACCTTTAGATAAAGAAAAGCTGAAACCCAAAAGGCTAGATTGGTAGCTAGACCTAGAAGTAAGTAAAGTTGCCAACGTCCTAGGTTCGCTACTGATTTGCCAGGATGTGCAGAGATTTCTATAGAATTGTTCATAAAAAAATCCTCCAAATTCTGGAACTGGCGGACTTCCAGAGCGTACCCGGCGTTGTGCTATCTCCTGAATCTACTTACTTGCTTATCCCTTGGTAATCTAAGACTTTATTTACAAGTCTTAGTACAGTCTGCTTCTGAAACAGCAATGGGAAACACTATCTAATGGCTACGATCGCACTAATGCAGACCGCGTTCTCTCGGCAACATAAAATTATCCACCAAGCTATCCGACTGGACATTGTGTGCCGGAACATCCGACTTCGCAAAAATATACCTTGCGGGCAACATCGAGAGAAGATAATGTGATAGCCCTGGATAAAATGATTAAACTCATCCCACCCCGCGCATGGAGTGGGATTTCGTGGGCATGGGGCATGGGGTGCGTTACCTATGCCCTATGCCCGAAACGGCCTCGCGTCGATTCCTCCCACCCCTACAAGGAGTGGGATTCCTCGCCGTTTTCTTTAAGCTACATGGCTATGTTTATGGCTATATTCTAGATAAGGATCGCAAAGCTGACGAACAGCCCATCCGAAGCGCCTTAAATCACCGCGATACAATCAATCTCCACCAAAACATCCTTAGGCAAACGTGATACCTCAACACACGCACGCGCTGGGGCTGTATCTTCAGAAAAATATCTGGCATAAACTGCATTCATCGCCGCAAAATCATTCAGATCAGCCAAAAATACTGTCGTCTTCACCACATCCTCAAACGTCGCCCCAGCCTCTGTAAGAATCGCCTCTAAATTCACCATCACCTGTTCTGTCTGCTTACTCACATCCCCATCACCAACAATCACCCCTGTACTAGGGTCAAGAGGAATTTGCCCAGCAACGAAAATCATTTGACCAGAGACAGCGATCGCTTGATTATAAGGTCCCACAGGTGCAGGTGCCTTCTCCGTACGAATAACCTTTCTACTCATCTCTCCTCCTTGGCGTCTTGGCGGTTCGTTCTAATCTAACCTCGGACGTATCCCATAATGCCGATACCGCCAATAATCACGCAGAATCTTATCATGGTCAAAGCACAAATTACCAGGCACACGCCAAGACTCAAAAATGCCTACACCCTTAGCATCATCTCCCGCCAGGGGTTCACCATTAGCTACAGCCAAAAACACAATACTAATAGTGTGCTTACGGGGATCACGGCTGGGATCAGAATACACGTGGAATTGTTCCAGCAACTCCACCGGTAAACCCGTCTCCTCCAAAGCTTCGCGCCGCGCCGCCACTTCCACAGATTCCCCATAATCCACAAAACCACCAGGAATAGCCCAACCTAAAGGTGGATTATGTCGCTCAATTAACACTATTGGTCGATGAGGACGGTCAACCAATTCAATGATGATATCAACTGTCGGAGCCGGATTTTGGTAACTCATAGCCATTTGTTAGTGGTTAATCGTTAGTAGTTGGTTGTTACAACTAACCACTAACTACTAACTACTAACACTCCTAGTTACTGTTCCGTGATAAATTCGATGGAATTGCTTCCCTCTATAAGTTAAACTTATCTATGCCTTTTCCTAGATCCAGTGGTATTCTGCTACACCCCACCTCCTTTCCCAGTCGATTTGGCATTGGGGATTTAGGCTTAGAAGCCTATCGCTTCATCGATTTTCTCAGAGAGAGCTACCAGCAATACTGGCAAGTCCTGCCGTTAGGACCGACAGGGTACGGTAATTCTCCCTATGCTTCCTATTCAGCAATGGCTGGAAATCCTCTGCTAATCAGCCCGGAAAAACTGCAGGAGCAGGGTTTGCTATCTGATGAAGACTTCGCTCATTTACCAGGATTTCCATCTGACAAAGTTGATTTTGAGCAGGTTGTACAAACCAAAGTGACCTTGCTAAAGAAAGCTTGTGAGAACTTTCAAGCTAATGCCACGCCTTTACAGCAAACTGAATTTGCTGGCTTTTGTAGCAGCAAAGCCTATTGGCTGGATGATTTTGCCCTATTTATGGCACTCAAAGATGCCCACGAGGGGAAAAGCTGGCATCTTTGGGAGCCAAAACTTGCTAAGCGCGAACCGGAAGCAATGGATCGAGTACGGCAAGAGATGACTACTCAGATTTTATACCACAAATTCGTCCAATTTGAATTTTTCCGCCAATGGTCGCAAGTGAAGACCTATGCCAATATGAGCGGTATTCAAATTATCGGCGATATTCCTATCTACGTAGCTCACGATAGTGCCGACGTATGGTCCAATCGCGACATCTTTTGCCTAGATGAACAGACGGGAGAAGCGGCGCTGATGGCGGGAGTCCCACCAGATTACTTTAGCGCTACCGGTCAACTGTGGGGCAACCCTGTTTATAACTGGGAGCAATTGCAGAACCAAGACTTTAAGTGGTGGCTAGGGCGCTTTGAGGCAATGCTGGATTATGTAGATGTTATCCGCATTGACCACTTCCGAGGGTTTGAAACCTACTGGGCTGTGAAAAAAGGAGAACAAACAGCTATCAATGGCGAGTGGATTAAAGCCCCAGGAGAACAGTTGTTCGAGGCGATCAAGCAGGAATTGGGCAAACTACCCGTCATGGCAGAGGATTTGGGAGATATCACGCCAGATGTGATAGCGCTGCGAGATAAGTTTGAATTTCCTGGCATGAAAATTTTGCAGTTTGCCTTTAGTGCTGATGCTGGTAATCCGTTTTTACCCTTCAACTACGAGCGCAATTGTATAGTTTACACCGGGACTCATGACAACGACACGACCATAGGCTGGTTTAATCAAGCGTCAGACTACGAAAAGCATAACTTGGGGCTTTATTTGGGTTGTCTGAGTCCCGAAGGTATCCACTGGGATTTGATTAGGTTAGCCTTGAGTTCTGTGGCTAATCAGGCAATTATCCCGTTGCAGGATATTTTGGGATTAGATACTCAAGCGCGGATGAATTTTCCTAGTATTGCTGAAGGCAACTGGGATTGGCGCTATCAGGCGGATGCTTTGACTAGGGAATTGAGCGATCGCCTCAAAGTTCTGACTACGCTTTATGGGCGTGCTCCTCAACAAAAATAAGATGTGGGGGAAAAATAAATTAAAAATTAAATTTGTTTAATACTAATTAAATTAGTAATTTTAAG
>CAZZXJ010000134.1:9947-12023 GCA_964657905.1 uncultured Stigonema sp. | reverse complement strand
TGCGCGTTATGGGGATTACCTTCTGACGAATGCCTTCGTACTTCTGCCTTCTTAATGGTGGATTCTCTCCCGTAGTGTCACCCACTCCCAGACCTCGGTTGTCCCGCTCTAGGACTAATAACTCATGGTTATTCAGTGCGGTCATAGCGCTGACTCCGAGTTGAAAAAAAATAAGTAGGTGTGCGCAACGCAACCATAACCTGTGCTGTGCATTGCCTGCACATCTACTGTCTAATACTAATGACTGGTGAAAACGTCATACTCGCTGCTGATGGCAAGAATGACCTAAAATTGATGTAATAAAGGTGATGTTGGAAATGCTGGAACAATGACAGATCGGGTTTTGATTCTTGGAGGGCGGGGGCGGATCGGTAGCAGTGTTGCCCAGGATCTTGTTACCCACACGCAGGCGCAAATTACGATCACTGGTCGTACCCCAGATAGTGGAACGGGTAATCCACGAGTGCAGTTTTTGGTGTTGGACTTAGCGGAAGTTGATCTACTGCGTCGGGCGATCGCAAGATCCAACCTTGTCATTCACTGTGCTGGTCCCTTTCACTACCGAGACGCCAATGTTCTCAAAATCTGCATTGAACAAGGTGTTAATTATGTAGATGTCAGCGATCACCGTTCTTTTACCAGCAAAGCGCTAAAGTATTATGATGCAGCCGTTGCTGCGGGTGTGACAGCGATTGTTAACACTGGCATCTTTCCTGGCATTTCTAACAGCATGGTACATCAGGGCGTTGAAGAATTCGATGTACCGGAAAAAATTCATTTGAGTTATTTGGTGTCAGGTTCGGGTGGTGCTGGCGTCACCGTGATGCGCACAACCTTTCTAGGATTGCAACATCCTTTTGATGCCTGGATTGATGGCAAATGGCAGACAGTGAAGCCTTATAGTCAGCGTGAAACTATTGACTTTCCATCACCCTACAGACGCACCGGAGTTTACTGGTTTGATATGCCAGAAACA
Source organism: uncultured Stigonema sp. (assembly GCA_964657905.1). Classification (GTDB taxonomy): domain Bacteria; phylum Cyanobacteriota; class Cyanobacteriia; order Cyanobacteriales; family Nostocaceae; genus Stigonema. The sequence continues at coordinate 11,047 of CAZZXJ010000134.1, read as the reverse complement.
TTTACACTGCCCGAAGCTTTCCCAGAAGTCAAAACTGTCATTACCAAGTTTGGCTCAGTTCCCGATTTTTACAACCATATGACTTGGATAACTGCCCACATTTTTCCTAAGTGGTTAATGAAGCAGCGAAGTGCTATTGAATTTTTGGCTCATGTGAGCCATTTTATGACTGATGTCACTAATCAGTTTAGTGGTATTGGAGTAGCAGTTCGCTCGGAAATTACTGGGCAAAAAGACGGTCAAACAGCCATTTACTGTTCAACTTTAGTACATGAAAATACAGCAGTGGCTTCTGGCTGTGGTACAGGTAGCATTGCCCAATTATTGCTAGAAGGCAAACTCAAGAAACCTGGAGTTTGGACTGTTGAACAGGCACTACCAACAGATTTATTTGAACAAGCAATGCAAAGTCGAGGCATTAAGATTAATCACAATTGGTTGTAGCAAGAAATAAATTATATGTATCCTCTGGCAGAAGGTAGATAAAAGTTAGGAGTCAGGAGTCAGGAGTCAGAATGAGCCTGCGCCGCAGGCGGGTTTCCCACGCCCAGGCGACTGGCGTTCAGGAGTCAGGTAATCAGTGAACACTGATCAATGATTACCGATGATTGATAACCGACGTGACAAGTTCAATAAGAACTATTCTGGCTTCTGGCTCCTGACTACTTCTTCAAAAAAGCTCAAAATAAAAAATCAGGAGGGTATTTCCGTGCAAAGAATTTTAACAAGTTTAAAGCAATCATTGCGCCAAACCATTTTTGTTTTAGGGTTGATGCTTTTAATCAGCCTGTCTAGTTTATTTTCTGTTCAAGAATCTAGTTATGCAGCTACCTACTCAGTTAACAAACTGACACCTGAAGAAAAAACTGACCGCGCTTACGAATACAACGAAGCTGCTGGTATTCAAGAAGAAAAACGAGAAGAGGCTTATGAAAAAGCTATAAAAGACGCTGAAAGTCCGCAAACTGTGGAGAAGGCTTACGAAAGGGAATTGAAGGCTGAAAACGTGAAAGAGCCGAATATAATCGAAAAGGCTGAAAACCTAATTGAAAAGGCGACAAGTAAATAAGAAGTGGTTAGTAGTTAGTAGTTAGTGGTTA